>CAZEIC010000001.1:0-622 GCA_964512175.1 uncultured Oscillospiraceae bacterium
ACGCCGCCCTGCCCGAGGTCGGTCTGGTAGCCGTCCGGGAAGGACATGATAAATTCGTCCGCAGCCGCCGCCTTGCACGCGGCGCGCAGTGCATCGTCGGAAGCGTCCGGGTCGCCCCAGCGCAGGTTGCTCGCAATCGTGCCGGAGAACAGCACGTTCTTTTGCAGCACCATCGCCACCTGCGCGCGCAGCCCTTCGACCGCGTAATCGCGCACGTCGTGACCGCCGACCAGCACGCGCCCGCGCGTCACGTCGTACAGCCGCGGAATCAGCGAAACCAGCGTGGTCTTTGCCGAACCCGTGCCGCCGATGACGCCGATCGTCTCGCCCGAGCGAATCGTCAAATCGATGTCGGAAAGCACAAGGTTGCTTTCGTCGTCCGTGTACGAAAAGCCCACGCGGTCAAACACGATCTCGCCGTTTTCGACGGTTTTCAGCGCGCCTTGCTTGTCCTGAATGCTCGGCGTTTCGTCGAGCACCTCGCAGATACGGCTGACCGACGCCTTGGATAAAACGAAGTTGATAAACAGGAAGGACAGCATCATCAGCGACATGAGGATCATCGAGATGTACTGCGTGTAGCTCGTGAGCTGCCCCGTGCTCATCTCCCCGCCGAGAATCA
>CAZEIC010000001.1:632-100090 GCA_964512175.1 uncultured Oscillospiraceae bacterium
ACCAGAGCACGGCGGTCGTGCACAGGTGCATCAGAATCTGCATCAAGGGCGAACTCAAAATGACGATCTTCTCCGCCGAGCGCTGCGCCTCGGTCACGCTGTCCGCCGTTTTGTTGAATTTGTCCTTCTCAAACGGCGCGCGCACGAACGCCTTCACCACGCGAATGGCAATCAGGTTCTCCTGCACGCTCTTGTTCATGTCGTCGTACTTGCGCATCATCACCTGAAAGCGCGGGAACGCAAGCCTTATGATGACCGTCATCATGCTGATGAGCACCGGTACGGCGACCAGAAAGATGGTGATGAGGCTGGCGTTCGTCATCAGCGCCATGACCGACGCCATCACGAACATGACCGGCGAACGCACCGCCATGCGCACCAGCATCATCAGCGTGTTTTGCACGTTGCCAACGTCGGTTGTCAGGCGCGTCACCAGCGAGGCGGTGGAGAACTTATCCACGTTATGGAAGGAAAAGTCTTGGATTTTATGGAAAATCGCCTGCCGCAGGCACTTGGCAAAGCCCATCGAGCCGACCGCCGACAGCCGCGCGCCAAGCGCGCCGAACCCCAGCGACAGTAACGCCATCAGCAGCATCGCGCCGCCGACGATGAGGATATAGCGCATGTCCGCGCCGCCGGGCGCGTTGATGCCCTTGTCGATCATGAAGGCGATGAGGTACGGCAGCGCCGTCTCCATCGCCACCTCGCCCACCATCGCCAGCGGGCACAGCAGCAATTGTTTCTTGTATGGTTTCGCGTATGGCAGCAGTTTGGTGATTTGCACGGGGCTTTATGTCCTCCTTGCTTTGCCGATCATGAACATGAACCATTCAACAAGTTCTCATTATATGTGCAACGAATCGGCTTTGTCAATCGCAATCCGACCAAAACACAGTAATGCCATTTTTGCATTTTCTCTGCAACCCGCGGTTGCAGGCAGGGTTCAACCGCGCGTATGTCGAATTCAACCAGCAGTTTCTTGCGTTTTCCGGGGCGCTCCGATATGCTGAATGCACGGTCGGCCGCCGATAACACAAGCAAGGAGAAGGATTATGATTGACAATGCCATCGCGGGAAGGACCATCGCCCGCCTCCGCCAAGAAAAGGGACTGAGCCAGCAGGGGCTGGCGGCGCTCATGAACGTCACGCATCAGGCGGTCTCCAAATGGGAAAACGGCGCGGCGCTGCCCGACATGCAGACGCTGCTGGCGCTCGCCAAGCTCTTTCACGTAAGCATGGAGGACATCCTGCTGGGCGCTGAAGCGCCGCAGGCGCAAGCCCAAGCGCCGGAAGCGCCCGAGCAGCGCGAAGAACCGGAAGAAGTCAACGCCGCCGATTTGCCCGAAATGTCTCTGGAGGAAGTCATGGGCATGGTGCCCTTCATGAGCAGGAGCACCATCGAAGCGCTGCTCACGCGCTGCGCCGAGCAGATGGAATGGCAGCATCTGACTCGGATTGCGCCGTTTGTGTCCGGCGAATTTCTGGCGCGCATGATACGCGACAGGAAGATCACCGATCCGTCGGTCGTCAAAAAGCTCGCGCCCTTCCTGCCCGGTAACATAGTGGATGAAATGGTGCTCGGCGTATGGAACAAAAACGCGAAACCCGAGGCGCGCGTCGAAAAACGCGACGCCGCGGGCGGCGCGAGCGTGCTGTCGCGCATCGCGAAGAAAGCCGTTGCGGAGAACAACATCGAATGGCTGCGCGATCACATCGACGACCTGCCGAAGGACGACGCGCGCGAAATCGTCGCGCAGCTGATGGACGACGGTCGGTGGGAGCTTGTGGGCGAACTGTGCGAAGAACTGGACGAAAGCGTGCTGGAAGAAGCCGCCCTGCGCGCCGCGAACGCCGGCAAGTGGGCGTTCGTGGAGACGGCGGCGGAGGAACTGGACGAGAAAGCGCTGCACAAGCTCATCGACATGGCACTGGCGCAGTCCAACTGGGACATGATCAACCGTTTGAGCGAACTGCTGTAAAACTCCCGCGTAAACAGGAATTACACGCCTCCGTCGCGAATATTGCGGCGGAGTATCTTTTATGGGAGGGTCTATGCGCATACAACAGGACGAGCTGCTCATCAGGAGCGCGGCCGCAAGCGACGCGGAGCAATTGACGGCATGGTGGAACGACGGCGCGGTCATGGCGCACGCGGGATTCCCCAACGGCCTTGGGCAGTCGCGCGAAGAAACGCTGCGGCAAATCGCGCGGAACGAAGCCGGGCTTTCGCAGCGCTGCATCATCGAAATCGGCGGCGCGCTCGCGGGCGAAATGAACTACAGGCTCGCGGAGAACGAGGCTGAAATCGGCATCAAGATCTGCGAAGCGGCGTACCAAAACAGGGGCTTTGGCAGCCGGTTGCTGGCGATGCTCATCCAATTTATGTTCACCGACCGGGCGATCAACGAGCCGCAAAAGCTCGAAAAAATCTGTCTGGACACCAACCTTCGCAACGAACGCGCCCAGCACGTCTATGAAAAGCTGGGCTTTGACCGCCTGCGCGTCAACGAAAACGCATGGCGCGACCAGCTCGGCGCGTGGCAGTCCTCGGTCGATTACGAAATGACGCGCACCGCGTGGTACAAGCGCTACGTGCTCGCGCCCTACTGGTCGCGCTTTCTCGCGGCGACCGGGCGCGCGCCCGAAACCCCGTGCGCGGAGCACTACTTCTTCTGTCTGGACGCTTACTGGGCGGACGCGCTTTTGAAGCTCGTGCTCGACGGCAAAAAGCGCGCGACGACGTCGAGCGCGCGCGCTTATGAACTGGACGGCACGCCCCTCCCGCGCCCCAGCGACCTTGCCATCATCACCGATTGGGTCGGTATCCCAGGCTGCGTCGCCGAAACGACCGCCGTCACGCGCATGCGCTTTCGCGACATGACCTTCGATATCGCCTCGCGCGAAGGCGAGGACGAGGCGCTCGACACTTGGCGCGACGGGCACATCCGCTTTTTCACCGACGAAGGCCGGGAAATGGGCTACGCGTTTGACGAGGACATGCAGATTCTGTTTGAGGACTTCGAGGTGATCTATCGCGAATAACAAAACCGCCCCCTATGCCGGGAGCGGAATTGGAGCTGATGACCAGAGTCGAACTGGTGACCTCATCCTTACCAAGGATGTGCTCTACCTACTGAGCTACATCAGCAAAAGCAACGGTGCTATCATAGCAGAAAACAGCGGCAAATGCAAGCGGAAATTTTGACAAAATTTGCAATGCGCAGCGAGGAACGGGGAGGGAATAAGGGATGAGGGAATAGGGACGAGGGATTAGGGATTAGGAGAACCGAGGAAGAGGGCGCGGTGTACTCGCGTCGTATCTTAATCACGCCCCCTACTCCCTATTCCCTACTCCCTTATCCCTTCTCCCTCGTCTCCCCTATCGCCTACGCGTCGTTCCGCACGCATTTCCTCAAATACTCATATCCCGAGCGCAGCGCGGGCAGGCATTCCTCCATACCCTCGAACTCGAGCGACACGAAGCCGTCATAGCCGTTGGCTTGGAGATAATCAAGGCACCACTTGACGGGCACAGCGCCGTGTCCGACGACCGTGCCGCGCAGCGGCGCGCCGCCGCGCGACAGCATCCAGCCCGAACCGGGCGCTTCCTCGCCGCAGGGCTTCACGATGAAATCCTTGGCGTGGACATGGAAGGCATACGGCACGGCGATGGGCAGCGCGTGATACGCCGGCTCGTCGGCGCACAGGAAGTTACCGATATCGACCAGCCAGCCGTAGTTGGGGTGCGCGACCGCCTGCATCAGCGCCTCCATGCGGTTGGCGTCCTGCATCATGTAACCGTGGTTTTCGGTGCAGGTCTTGATGCCGAGCGCCGCCGCATACTCCGTGACCTCGCGGATGGGGCGCTTGACCTGCTCGATGAAGCCCTGCCACGTCTCGCCCTCGGGGAGCTTTGTCCACGTCGTGTCGTGGCGCATCACCGGCGCGCCCAGCGCCTTGGCGATATCGACCTGCCCCTTGACGCGCGCGATTTCGCTTTCGCCGCGCGCAAGGAAGTCCGCGCCGACCGTGTACGCGATGATCGGCAGCCCGATCTCCGCGCAATGCGCCCTGATCGCCTCCGCGAGCGCGAGCAGGCTATCCGCCTTCTGCACGTCAAGCGAAAGGTCGATAAACTCGATGCCCTCGAAGCCGATTTCCTTGGCAAAGTCGCAGACGTCAAAATAGTTCGCGCCCGTCTGTTGGATGTGCTTCATGAAGCTGTAGCTCGATACGCCGATTTTCATGCGTGATTTCCTCCTTTAGAATAGGTTTTTGAGGAACGACACCGCCGTGCGGATATCCGCCGCCGGGTCGCCGCCGACCTCGCGCTCGATCGTCAGGAAGCCCGTATAGCCGATCTCGCGCAGCGCATCCAGATAGCGCGCGAACGGCACGTCGCCCTCGCCGAGCGCGACCTCGATGAACGAAGCGTCCGTCACGGCGGACGGGTCTTCCGATATGCCGTAGATGATTTCGGGGTTCTGGTCAAAGAGCTTGCGGCCGTCCTTGGCGTGCGTGTGCACGATGTAGTCTTTGAGCGTGTGCACGGCGGCGACCGGGTCGTCGCCCGTGACCATGACAAGGTTCGCCGGGTCAAGGTTGACCGCCACGCCGCGCGAATGCAGGGTGTCAAGGAAGGAGCGCAGCGTGTTCGCCGTTTCGGGGCCTGTCTCGACAGCGAAATGCGCGCCGAGGGAGTCCGCGTATTCCGCGAGCTGCCCGCAGGCGTCCTGCATGACGGCAAAGCGCGGATGCTGATGGTCGCTTGGCACGACGCCGATGTGCGTCGTCACGATGTCTGTGCCGAAATCCTTGGCGAGGTCGAGGATACGCTTGGATTTCTCGATGAGCGCCGGGTTCTTGGCGGCGTCGCCAAAGCCCATGCCCAAATCACCGCACAGCGCGGAGATGCAAAGCCCCTCGCCCTTCACCAGCCGCATGCACTCGCGCCGCTTCTCGGGCGAGAGCGCCTCGGGCGTCATGTCGCCGCGCGTGACGTACACCTGCACGCCCTCGATGCCGAGCGCCGCCGTCGCCTTCAGCGCCTCCGGGAACGGCAGCCGAAAGGATTCGAGCACCACCCCAATGGGAAATTTTGACATATGTTCCTCCATCCGCCGGCGCGCGCGCCGGGCATTTATTCACGCATATCAGTATACTGTATTTTGGCAAAAAGGCAAGTCCATGTTGACAAACGCCGAGCATTCGCGGATAATAAACAGCAGTAGACATGACAGCGCTTCCACGGCACGAAAGGATGGGATGTACATTGCATTTAAGTAACGCCGCGCTCAAAAACGCGGAGACTTGGCAAAAAGCGGGCATCGCGCTGCCCGCGTTCGATATCGCGAAGATGCGCGAAAAAACGGACGGCGCACCGCAATGGATACACTTCGGCGCGGGCAACATCTTCCGCGCGTTTCCCGCCGCCGCCATGCAAAGGCTGCTGGACGCGGGGCTTGCAGACACGGGCATCATCGCGTGCGAGGCGTTCGACGGCGATATCATCACCAAGGCGTATGCGCCGTTTGATTCGCTGTCGCTGCTGTGCGTGCTCAAGGCGGACGGCACGGTGGAAAACCGCGTCATCGCCTCGGTCGCGCGGGCGCTGCGCGTGGACGGCGCGTGCGAGGCGGACAGGAAAGCGCTGCTGGCAATGCTCGCCATGCCGTCCCTGCAAATGGTCTCGTTCACCATCACCGAAAAGGGCTACGCCGTGCGCGGCGCGGACGGACAGGCGCTCGCGCACATCCAGAAAGATATCGATAACAAGCCCGAGAACGCCGCCTCCGCGCTGGGGCTGGCGTGCGCGGGGCTGCACGCGCGGTATCTCGCGGGCGGCGCGCCCGTGGCGCTGGTGAGCATGGACAACTGCTCGCACAACGGCGACAAGCTGCGCGAGGGCGCGTTGTTCATCGCCGAGGGTTGGCGCGCGCGCGGGCATGTCGATGCGGGATTCGTCGCGTGGTTGTCGAATCGTAAGAACGTGTCCTTCCCGCTGACGATGATCGACAAGATCACGCCGCGCCCCGATGAAAAGGTGGCGGCGCTGCTTGCCTCGCTCGGCTTCGAGGACGCGGGCGTGATCGTGACCGACAAGGGCACATACACCGCCGCGTTCGTCAACGCCGAAGAAACGGAGTATCTCGTCGTGGAGGACGATTTCCCGAACGGTCGCCCGCCGCTGGAAAAAGCGGGCTTCGTGATGACCGACCGGGGCACGGTCGACCGCGTCGAGCGCATGAAGGTGTGCACCTGCCTCAACCCGCTGCACACGGCGCTGGCGGTGCTCGGCTGCCTGCTGGGGTATGACAAAATCTTCCAAGAGATGCGTGACCCCGACCTTGCGGCGCTCGTGCGCGCGCTCGCTTTCCGCGAGGGCATGCCGGTCGTGACCGACCCGGGCGTGATTTCGCCCGAAACCTTCGCGCGCGAGGTCATCGAGAAGCGCTTCTCCAACCCGTTCATGCCCGACACGCCGCAGCGCATCGCGACGGACACCTCGCAAAAGCTACCCATCCGTTTTGGCGAGACCGTCAAGGCGTATATCGCGTCGGACACGCTGGATGTAGCTTCGCTGCGGTGCGTGCCGTTTGTGTACGCGGCGTGGCTGCGCTACCTGCTTGGCATCAGCGACGAGCTTACGCCGTTTGCCGTCAGCCCCGACCCGCGCCTTGCGGAGATGCAGGCGTTGCTCTCGGACGTGCGCGTCGGCGACGGCAGAGATTATACGGACGTTATCGCGCCCATCCTGCGCAGGGCGGAATTGTTCGGCGTGGACATATGCGAAACGGGGCTGGCGGACAAAGTGACCCGTTCTTTCCATGAAATGCTCAAAGGGCGCGGCGCTGTGCGGCGCGCGCTGCACGAATTGATACGGGAGGGTGAAAACGCATGAAGTACAGGGCGCTTGGCAAGACGGGCGCGCAGGTCAGCGAGATCGGGCTGGGCTGCGAGCATTTGCAGGGCAAGGACGCGGGCTTGATATCCGACGTGATCAACGCCGCGGTGGACGCGGGCGTGAACATCATGGACGTGTTCATGGGCGAGCCCGAAGTCAGGACGAACATCGGCAAAGCGCTCGGCGCGCGCAGGAAGCAGGTGCTTTTGCAGGCGCATTTCGGCGCGATCATGGAGAACGGGCAGTACCAGCGCACGCGCGATTTGGCGCTCGGCAAGCGCTTCTTCGAGGACTTCATGGAGCGCTTCCAGACCGATTATGTCGACATCGGCATGCTGCACTTCGTGGACGACGAGCAGGATCTCAAGACGGTGCTCGAGGGCGGCATCTACGACTATCTGCTGTCTTTGAAGGAAAAGGGCGTCGTCAAATACATCGGCATGAGCTCGCACAACCCGCTTGTCGCGCTCAAAGCCGTGCCCTATCTCGACGTTTTGATGTTCTCGGTCAACCCGGCGTATGACCTTCTGCCCGAGGACACGGTCATTGACAACCTGTTCCAAGGCGAAACGTATCAAAACCAAACCCTGCTGGGCATGAACCCTGTGCGCGAGCGCCTGTATAACGCCTGCGCCGAGCGCGGCGTTGCCATCACGGTCATGAAGGCGCTGGGCGGCAGCATGCTGCTCTACGACAAGGCCTCGCCCTTCGGCATGGCGATGACGCCGCATCAGGCGGCGCAGTACGCGCTGGAACGCCCGGCGGTCGCGAGCGTGCTGCTCGGCTGCCAGACGGTGGAACAGGTGCTGGAGAACACGCGCGAAGTTTCACCGGAGGAACTTGATTACTCCGCCATCCTCGGCGCGAGCAGGCAATACGCCGCGACCGGGCGCTGCATGTACTGTAACCATTGTCTGCCGTGCCCGCAAAGAATCGACATCGCGCAGGTCAACAAATACTACGATATCGCCAAGCACGCCGAAGCCGTGCCCGAAACGGTGCGCGAGCATTACAAGGCGCTCGAAAGCCACGCGGGCGACTGTATCGCCTGCGGCGCGTGCGAATCGCGCTGCCCGTTCAAAGTGCCCGTCATCGAGCGTATGGAGGCGGCGAAAGCGTTATTCGGTATCTGACGGCAAAAGCGCGGACAGCATATCGCGCGTGTAGGTGAAATAGAGCGCATCCTCGCACAGCAGCCCGGGCTGGATATAAAACACCGCGTTCGCGTTTTCGTCGGCGTAGAAGTCCTGCTCGGGGAAAAAGTCGAGCGCCAGCGCCTCGGGCGACCAGCCCTCGCGCAAGCCCTCCATGGCAAGGAGGGCTTTTTCAATGTCGGCAAGCACGAGCGCGGCAAGCTGCACCGAGCTTTCCCCCACCATCACAAGCCCGCGCAGCGTCAGCGTTTCGCCCTCATATTCGCCCGACGCGGCGAACACCTGCGAGCGCAACGTCGTTTGCTCGCGCCCGTCCACCGTCTGCGTCTGCCGCATGAGCACGCCGAAATAATCGTCGGTATCGCAGGTCACTTTGCAGATTTGCGACACCTGCTGCACGTCCTCGCCCGTCATATCCGTCTCATTGGCGTACATTGGCAGCACGAGGTCGGTCATTTCGCTGAGCGCGACCTGATAATAATCGTTGACCCCGGCGGCAAACTGCGTATCGCCCTCAACGAACGGATAGCGGTAGATAAACCGATAGGTGGCGCTTTGCGCATCCGGATAAAACAGCTCGCCCTCGAGCCACGTAACGTCGCTCGCGGCAAGCGCGCAGACGGGCAGCAGCGCCGCGACAAGCATCAGACAAAGGAATCTTTTCATGCGCACCTCGCTTTGTGAGCGTATTGACAAAATCCATCATACACCTTCGCGCGCGTATTGTCAAAATCCGCCGCGCATTGTATACTGATGAGCGAGGTGAGGACATGGGCATGGACGCGGCGCTGTTTGACATGGACGGGTTACTGCTGGACACCGAGCGTTTGGGCGTTTTGATGTGCAAGCGCGCGGGCGCGGCGTTCGGCTGCGAGCTATCGGAAGCGTTGATTTTGCGCACGCTCGGCACGACGGGCGCGCTTTGCAAAGAAATTTATCACACGGAGCATCCCGAGCTGCCGTTTGCCGAGTATTCGACGCTTTTTCGCGAACTGATGCTCGCCGAGATGGAGCAAAACGGCGTGCCCGTCAAGCCCGGCGCGCGCGAGCTGCTCGCGTCGCTTCAGGAAAAGGGCATCCCGCGCGCCGTGGTGTCCTCCTCCGGGGAATCCGCCGTGCGCAAGTATCTGGCGCTCGCGGGGCTGCTCGATTGCTTTGATTTGCTCGTCTGCGGGCGCGCCGACGTGCCCTCCAAGCCCGCGCCCGATATGTACCTGCGCGCGGCGCGGGACATCGGCGTGCCGCCCGAGCGCTGCCTTGTTCTGGAAGATTCTCCCAATGGTCTGCGTTCCGGGCGCGCGGCGGGCTGCGTGGTCTGCATGGTGCCCGATTTGATTCCGTATACCGAAGCGCTCGCGCCCTACTGCGATCACGTCGTGCCCTCGCTCATAGACGTGATCGCGCTGCTGTGATCGCCGTCGCCTGCGTGGGGCGGCTGCGCGGCGCGTACCGCGAAGCGGCGGACGAATACGTCAAGCGGCTTTCGCGCTATACGAAGCTGGACGTTCTCGAAGTGCCCGACCAGCCCGAGCGCGACGGCGACGCGGAAAACGCGCAGGTCATGCGCAAGGAAGGCGAAGCGCTGCTTTCGCGCGTCAAGCCCGGCGACCGCGTGATCGCGCTGTGCGTGGACGCCAAGCAACGATCGAGCGAGGAACTCGCGGCGCGCGTCAAGGCGGCGGACGAGCGCGCCCAGCGGCTGGTGTTCGTCGTCGGCGGCTCGCTGGGGCTGTCCCCCGCCGTGCTCGCGCGCGCCGACGAAACGCTGTCGATGTCGCGCATGACCTTCCCGCACCAGCTCGCGCGCGTGATGCTGCTGGAGCAGTTATACAGAGCCTGCAAAATCAACGCGGGCGAGAGATACCACAAATAAGGAGCGCCCGCATGCGTCTTGTCACCCTTCGCCTGCACGATTTCAGGAGCTACCGGCAGATCGCGCTCACGCCGCCCGAGGGCGTGACGGTCTTTGTCGGCGAGAACGGCGCGGGCAAGACCAACCTTCTGGAGGCGGTGCATCTGTGCTGCCTTGGGCGCAGCCACAGGACGGCGTTTGACCGCGAGCTGATTCGCCACGGGCAGGAGACCGCCGCCGTGCAGATTCGCGTCGCCCGGAAAACGGGCGAGGACGACGTGGGCGTGCGGCTGTACGCCCAGCAGAAGCGCAAAAAGCTGCTCTATATCAACGGCAAAACGGCGACGCGCATGGGCGAATTGATGGGGCACGTCACCTGCGTGATGTTCTCGCCCGAGGATTTGGAGCTGATCAAGGGCGCGCCGCAAATCAGGCGGCGGTTCCTCGACATGCAGCTTTCCCAGCAGCAGCCGGCGTATTTTTACGCGCTGCAAACCTATAACACCGCGCTCAAGCAGCGAAACGCGCTGCTGCGCGCCCTTCAAAAAGGCGATATGCGCGAAAACGGCGAGCTCGCCGTCTGGGACGAGCAGCTCGCGCTCGCCGCCGCGCCCGTCGTGCGCGCGCGGCAAGCCGCCGCAAGGACGCTGTGCCAGCTCGCGGCGGCGCATTACGCCTACATCTCCGGGCGCGAGGAGGAACGCTTTCATTTCCTCTATCGCGGCGCGCTCGCGGAAAGCGGCGACCCCGCCGCCGACATGCGCAAAGGGCTTGCCGCCGCGCGCGAGGAGGAAATCCGGCGCGGGATCTCGTGCTTCGGTCCGCACCGCGACGATCTGTCCTTCACGCTCTCGGGCGAAGACCTCAAAGCCTACGGCTCGCAAGGGCAGATCCGCACGGCGGCGCTGTCGCTGCGGCTCGCGGAATTCGACGTGCTGCGCGACGCGCAGGGCGAGCCGCCGCTGTTGCTGCTGGACGACGTGCTCTCCGAGCTGGACACCTCGCGCCGCGCGCGCCTGCTCTCGCGCATCGAGGGCGCGCAGGCGATGATCACCTGCACAGACGTATCCGACCTGACAGGCGCGAGCCCCGCGTGCGTGCTGCGCGTCAAAGGAGGCGAGCTATCATGAACATCGACCATGTGCTCTGGGACTGGAACGGCACGATCCTCGACGACGCATGGGTCGGGCTGTCGGTCATGAACGACCTTCTGGTAAAATATGGCAAGCCCCCGCTGTCCTCGCTCGAAGACTACCGCGAGGCGTTTTGCTTTCCCGTCATCGACTATTACACGCGCGTCGGGCTGCCGCGCGAGCAGTTCGCCGTCACGTCGCTGGAATGGGTGGACGGCTATTACGCGCTGGACGACCAATGCGCGCTGCAAAAAGGCGTGCTTGCAGCGCTCGAAGCTTTCCACGCGCGCGGCGCGTCACAGGCGGTGTTGTCCGCGCAGCAAATCGACCGCCTGAAAACGCAGGCGGCGCGCTACCCCATCGGGCAGTATTTCGACGAATTCATGGGGCTTTCGCACGTCTACGCGACCAGCAAGGTGCACCTTGGCAAGGAATGGCTCGCGCGCACGGGCGCGAAACCGGAAAATACGCTATTCATCGGCGACACGCTGCACGACAAGCAAACGGCGGACGCCATCGGCTGCCGATGCGCGCTCGTTGCATGCGGGCATCAGGCGCGCGCGGCGCTGGAGAGCGCGGGCTGCCCGGTGTTTGCAGACCCCGGCGAGGTCGCGGCGCATTATTTATCGCACGGTGCGTGACGAAACGCGCGCAGCCTCCGTCTAATGGCTGTAACGTTACGGGAGGTTGCGCCATGGACAAGGAATTCTTCGCACGGGAGGTCGAAACGCACGCCGGTATGCTCTACCGCGTGGCGTTTGCCATCCTACAAAACGACGACGCTTGCAAAGACGCGCTTCAGGATGCGGCGCTCAAAGCATGGGAAAAACGCGCCACGCTTCGTGAAGCGCGTTATTTTCGTACGTGGATCACGCGCATTCTCATCAACGCGTGCTACGACGCGCGGCGAAAGCGCGGGCGAACCGTTTCCATCGAGGAGATTCCCGAGCCTGCCGTCCAGCCTCCGGACCCCGCGCTGGCAATCGCGCTCGGGTCGCTGCCTGAAAAATTGCGCCTGCCGTTGACGCTGTGCTATTCGGAGGGCATGACCTACGCGCAGATCGCTTCGGCGCTGCATCTTCCGCTTCCGACGGTGCGCGGCAGAATTCACCGCGCCAAGGAAGCACTGAGAAAGGAGCTGGACGCAGAATGAAACGCCATGATACCGTGCCGAATCTCCGCGACGCTTTCGCGCCGATTCCCGAACCGTGCAAACAAGCGCTGATGAACGTCGCACGCTCCGTACAGGAGGAATACCCCATGAAACGGAAACCGCTTCGCGTCGCGCTGATTGCGGCGCTCATCCTCGCGGCGACCATCGCCGTCGCCTACGCCAGCCAGCAACTGGGCTGGGTGGACTTCTTCCAAGGGTATCAAGGCGTCGGCATCCCCAAGGCGGGCGTGGAACTGCTGACCGCCACGAAACCGCAAGCCTATCAAGTCGGTCCCTTGACCTTTACGTTCAACCAGATGCTCGCGGACGGACGCATCGCGCTGTGCGCGGCGGAAATCCGCGCGACAGACCATTCCGAGGCGCTCTACGCGCCCGAAACCGACATTTTCGACCCCGTGGACGCGGGCAGCGGCGACAACGTGCTGACGCGCTACCGTTTAGCGCCGCGCACAGGCTGGTTTGAAGCCGCGAAGCAGTTGAGCCTGCCCCTGTACGCCGTCCGCGCGACGGCGGAAGTGGACGAACCGTACTCCGCCGGGGTCGCGATGTCCGACGCGCTGTGGGGCGACGACGGTTCGATCACGTTTTTCTCCATGCCCTTCACGACCCCGGAAACGACCAAGGACGCGCTTCCGGTCACGCTGAACATGCGCGTGTGGCAGTACGACCCGGCGACGGGCGAGGTCATCGCCGAGTGGGAAAGCAGCGAACCCGCGGTCGTCCCGGTATCGGCGATGATCGAGGAAAGAACCTACCTGCCGCAGGGCGAAGCGGCGCTCCACGGCTTGGCGCTGACCAGCGTCCGCGCCGAGCGCTATGTCACGGGCGTATACTTGCTCACGACCTTCACCGCGCCCGAGGGCATGGACGAGGACGAGGCGGTACGGGCGGCGTATCACGTGGCCTTCCGCGACGCGCAAGGCGTTGATTTCCCCAGCGGCATCAGCCTGTCGGGCGATGCGAACACCGACGCATTCCCCACCGTCGTATTGCAAAGCATGATCACGGCGGAGGAACTGCCGGAAAGCATGCTGCTGACGGACGACACAAACACGGTCGAGGTTCGATAAAAAGGCAGGGGCTGGCGCGTGCCAGCCCCCGTACTCTATTTGGACGTTGCGCCTTGCGAGCGCGCAAACGTCTTCATGCCCTCCGACATCAGCACCGTCCTATCGGGCAGCACCCACATCGCCTCCGCGCCCGGAAAGCGCGCGAGCAATTCCAAGCCGTCCGCCTGCGGCATCAAAAACAGCGCGGTGGACAGCAAATCCGCCATGCCCGAATCGGGGTACACGACCGTCACCGCGCGGAAAAAATCAGCGGGCATCAGCGTGTCCGGCGAAATGATATGGTGATACTTTACGTCGTCCACGACGTAATAGCGCTGATAATCGCCCGAGGTGACGGCGGAAAGGTTGGTGAAATACAGCACGTCCAGAATATCGCTGCCGTCGGTGGCAAACAGCGCGCCGTCCGGGTCTTGTACGGTGACGCCCCAGCGCAGCCGCCCGTCCTTGGGCGGTTCGCCCGCGACGATGTTCCCGCCCGCGCTCAAGATGAACGAGGGCATATCCGACGCCAGCAGCATATCGCCCGCAAGCTGCGCGGCGTACCCCTTGGCGACCGCGCCGAGGTCGAGCCGCAGCTTGGGATCGGCGTAATAGACCGTGCGCGCGGTTTCGTCGAGGATCACGTCGTCAAAATCCGTGTGCTCCGCCGCCGCAAGCAGCCTGTCCATCGGCGGGAGCGCGGCGCTCGCGGGGTCGTACATGCCGTCCTCGCGGTAATCATGCCAAATCGACAGCACCGCGCCCATCGCGACGTTCACCGTGCCGTACAAAAGCGGCTGCTTCTCCTTGCAGTACGCGAGCAAATCAAACAGCTCGGGCTCTACCTGCATGGGCGCGTCCATCGCGCCGCGGTTGAGCGCATAGAGGTTGTTGACCCCGGCATACGGCTGGTAATTGTCGTAGAGCTTGTGCAGCCGCGTAAACAGCGCGCGCGTTTCGCTCGCCGCGCGTTCGAACGTCGCCTGATCCTTGGCAAAGCCGATGAGCGTTATCAGCGTGTCGAAGGTATCGAAAAAGGATGTGGAAAACTTTTGATAGCCCGCGTCCGCCTCGCAGCCGCCCAGCAGCGGCGCGCAGAGCAGCACCGCGAGCGCGAGCGCCAGAATGCGTTTCCTCATTATAAACATACCCTCACAAATCTACCACAAAGCGCCCGGAGCGAACACTCCGGGCGCAGCTTGTCCATGATAACGCGAATTACTTCGCGGCGGCGGCGGCTTTCTCAAGGGACTTGAGGTATTCGCCGATGGTGATGGTGCAGGTCGCCTTCAGTTCTTCAACGTCGGGAACCTGGGTGTGGTTGCCGTCGCCCTTGTCATAGGTGGGGACAGCCAGCACGTCCGCGACGGTCTTGCCGATGCACCACGCTTCCAGCGCGGCAATCTGCTCGAACCACTCGGCGCCGATGGAGGAAGCCTTACGCATGCCATACGCTTCCTGCTTTTCCATCTTGGTGAGGATCTCGGCTTCCAGATCGTTGGTCACTTCGCCCTTGGGGGAGAAGGTCACTTTGGTCTGGGTGGTGTCCCACTTGACGAACTTGATGGTGCCGTCGTCGTTGAGGACGAGCGCGCAAGAGGTGGTGTTGACCTGCGCCTGACCGTCATAATCCACGCCGTCGTCCGTCACGGCAGCCTTGAGGGAGCCGATGCTAGTAACAGTGCCCAGCCCGAAGGTTTCGGCGGAAGCGGCAAGCGCCATGCCCAGGCACAGGGTGACGACCATCAGGAGAACGAGAAGCTTCTTCATGTTTTGATACGCTCCTTGTGTTTTATTGGCGGCTCATGACCGCTCTTTGCACATTATAAGCGAAATTGCGGTGCATTACAAGCCTTTTCTAAAAATTTACGGACAGGCTACATGCGCGCGGACTTTTCCGAGCAAGCCTTGACGGCGGCAATCACCGCGTCGCGGAAACCCTTTTCTTCGAGCGTGCAGACGGCTTCGATCGTCGTCCCGGCGGGCGACGTGACCATGTCGCACAGCTCGGCGGGCGATTTGCCCGTTTCGAGCGCGAGCTTGCCCGCGCCCAGCACCGTCTGGGCGATCATGCGCGTCGCCTGCTCTTTTTGCATGCCGCCGCGAATCGCCGCCGTGCGCATAGCGTCCATCAGCAGGAACACATACGCCGGGGCGCTGCCCGATATGCCGACGACGCAATCCATCAGCGACTCCGGCACGCGCTCCACGCGCCCAAGGCACGCAAGCAGCGCGCAAACATCGGAAAACATTTCCTCCGTCACGTATTCGTTTTGACAGACGGCGATCATGCCTTCGCCCACGAGCACCGGGGTATTGGGCATGGCGCGGATGATCGCCGCCGGAAACGCAAGCAGCGCCGACAGCCGCGCGAGCGTGAACCCGGGCGCGACGGTGACAAGCAACGTATTGTTTTTCGCGAGCGCGGGCGCGATTTGCGCGAGCGCCGCCGGGTACTGCTGGGGCTTAACGGCGAGCACGCACAGCGCGCAGGACGCGGCGGTAAGATTGTCGCAAACGGTCACGCCGTATTCGCGCGCGAGCGCCGCCGTTTTTGCGCCGTCCGCGTCCGAAACCAGCACGCGCTCTTTGCGGACAAGCCCGCTGCTTGCCAAGCCCTTGGCAAGGCTGCCGCCCATCGCGCCGCAGCCGATCACGCCTATGGAATCGAGCATATCGCCGCCGCCTTTCTGATAATCACGGTACGAGCGTCGCGAAGTAAATAATGTCGGGCACGGAGCGCTTGAGCGGATTGCCCGGAGAGTTGATTTTCTTGTTCTGGAAAACCAGCGTGTTCGACGAGCCGCCGTCAAGGTTGTAGGCGATACGCACGCCCGTTTCGGACAGCGACGCGCCGATTTTCTGGACGGTCTTGGCGAACTGCGGAATCGTCATGCCGGTCTCGTCCGGGTCTTCCGGGCCTTCGGAGGAGACGATCAGGTATTCCAGCTTACCAAGCTGCGCGATGCACGCGCGCTGCGCCTGATTTTGCGCGCCGACGTTCTCATAATTGATGAAATCCGACACCGCGACCTCTCCGTTCTCCACGAGGATCGGGCCGAAGGAGAACGTGTTCCAAATCGTCACGCCGTCTGGCAGCGCCGCCATGAACGCTTCGACCGCGCGCTTGTTGGCGGCGAAAACGCCGTGCATGTCGCCGTTGGAATCCACCAGCAGCAAGTCCTCCCGGATGGGGCTGTTGCGATAGTTCTTCCCTTGGCGGATGATGAACCCCGCCTTGCGGCGCAGGTAGCTGTCGCCGTTGATGGCGACCACGGCGTTGTGCTTCTTGGCGATATCGCTCGCCATCAGCGGGTCGCACTTATAAAAGCTCGACGCGGGCGCGGTGCGAAGCTGCGTGGGGTCGGCAATCTTGATGTGCGCGTACATGTACACCGTGTCATACTCGCGCCCCTCGCCGATGACCACGGAAATGGAAGCGTCCTTATACTCGCGGTCGGACAGATAATTCTCGGCTTTCGGCGGATGCCCGCCCGACAAATCAACCTTCAGGGGCGCAAGCTCGCCCTCCGCCGCGCCGAAGCCCGCGAGCGCGGAAAGCAGCAATGCGATTGCAAGGATACGCCGGATGCCAAGGTGCATGGTGTGTCCCTCCTTATGATGATTACGGGGCGACCTTAAGCGACGTGCCAAAGCCGATGAGGCTGGTGACGCTGCGCGTCATGCCGCCGCCCGCGGTGTTCGCCGTGCCGCCCTTGTTGAGGCGCTCGCCCATGAAGACCAACGAAACCGTGCCGCCGCCGTCAAGGTTGAGCGCTTCCGTGACCCCCAGCGCGCGCATGCGGTCCGCCATCCAGTAGAAATGCGCGCCGTCCGACGTTTTCGTGCGGCCGTTGACCGTCAGAAGAATGTAGTGGTACGGCTCGATCATGCCGATGGCGCAGCGCGGCTCTTTGCGGAAGTTGTAGTCAACGTCGGCGGCATACTTGCCGTATTCGCCGTCCGTGAGCAGCACGGGCCCGAACGCCAGCGTGTGCACCGCGCCCATCGCAAGGTATTCCTCGCCCGTGTGCGCGTCGCTGGCGAAGGCTTTCATGCTGCCGTCACTTAGCACCGCCATGACTTCGAGGTTGGGCAGTTTGTCGGTCGCGCCCGAACGGTAGGTTCTGTCGCTGAGCAGCTCGCCGTCGCGGATGACGATGCCCTGCATGATGCCGTACTGCCTGCGATGCCCGAAATAGTCGTCGGTGATGCCCAGCACGAGGTTGTTTTGCTTGGCGATGTCCACCGGCATGACGAAGGCGTAATAGCCCTTTTTGGTCTTCTCCGTCAGGCACGAGCGCAGGAAGGATTCCTCGCTCGCGTAGACCTCGCTCTCGAACCAGACGATAGGCTCGTTCGGGTCGGAAAAGCGCTTGATCTCGATGTGCAGAGAGTCGGAAATATAGTACCAGTGCCCGTCCTCGTCGTCGGCAAACACGAACTCGCCGCCCGCCTCCGTCAAGAAGCCGCGCTCGTCCAGCGGCGGCAGCTCGGGCGCGGTGACAGGCGCGACGACGGGCTTTCTTTGCGGCACGGTCTTGCCCGGGATAGCGGCATCGGAATAGATGAGCGCCTGCGTTTCGGGCGTGGCGTCGCCCGTCGCGGGCAGACCGTTGCTTTTCTGGAACTCTTTGACGCGCTTGGTCATGGTGGCGTTATACTTATGCGACAGGTTGTCGTAGGAACTAAAGTACCCCAGCCAGTACAGGCGCTGTTTGAGCTTGAGCACGGAAATGCCCTCGTCGCCCTGCTCGAGCAGGGAATATGCCTGCGCGGGCGCTTCCGCCGTCTCGACAAGGCTCGCGCACGGCGCGCACAGCAGCGCCAACAGCAAGGCGACACACCCGATTCGCCGCGCCGCGCGGGAAAAGTCCGTCCATCCAATCATGTGCGTTCATCCTGTTTCCGTGCGCATGGCGCACTGTTTTTCCGTCAAATTATAGCCAATGCGGAAAGCAATGTCAACCCGCGCGAACGCTCATTTGTTCGCTTCGAGGAACGCGCCGAAGAACGTCGCCTTCTCTTCCTTGGTAACGTCAAGCCACTTGCACACCGCCTCCACCACGACGGCGGGGCGCTCGCGCAGCACCTTGCGGACGTTCTGCACGCTGCCCTCCCACGCTTTAAGCGTCAGCGGCCAGCGTTCGCACTGATACGGGATGAACGGGCGCATGCGCGCCACCCACGCGTCCAGATGCGCGTCGAGCGCGCTCTTTGTGAACTTTTGGACAAGCAGCTCGCCGAGCCGCGCCAGAAACTGTTCACGCATGGCGGGCACGCCCATGAGCGCTGAGAACGGCACATGGTCAAATTCGTTCTCCACGCGCGCGCTTTTGGCGCGCAGGAAGCGCTGCAGCGGCATGATACCCGTGCCGACCGTCTCCATCGCGGTGTCCAAATCGTACAGCACCCATTTCCACTTGCCGCCGGGCACGCGGTAAAACCGCGCGTTCGTCACGTCGCGGCTGCCCGAGACGATCATGAACGCGGCGTAGTCAAAATAGCTGTCCACGTCGATTTGCGACAGCACGTAATCAAGCGCCTCCGGGGCGTTCAGGCTGTGCGCCTTGATGTACGCGTGCAGCGCGAGGTACTCGTCGGGCGAGCCGTTGTTGGCGACCGTGCCGTCGCCCACGAGAATCGTGATATCGTCGATGGTATCCTCGTCCGTCACGCCCTCATACTGGGCGACGGCGTGCTTGTTCACGCGCTCGCGGAGGTTGTAGTGCCCCCAGAGCTTGCCGTTGATATAGAGCAGCACGGGCTGGCAGTCGGACACCATGCAGTTTACGTCCATAGCAAGGCTGGTGATCAGCGCGTCGCGGAAGCGCAGGCCGTTCTTCGTGCCCTCCGTGCCGCAGCTTCGCAGCGTGATGGACTGGTAAGAAGCGTAATCGCGGTTGGGGAAGGGGTTGAAAGCAAACGCGTCCGCGCCGTACGCCTTACGCGCGAACAGCGCCATGCCCTTCTGGCTGAACCTGCGCGAGCCCTCGCCCGCGATGCAATAGCCGCAGAGCGCGTTGAGCGCGCTCTCCCCCGCCTCGTCGAAATACTCGATTTGCACGGGGTATTCCCACATTTCGTTATACTTGGCGTACGCGCCCGTGCGCTGGTCGTCGAAATACGCCTTGTCCACCATCATCGACACCACCGGCACGCCGGGCGCGTCCGTCAGGAAGTACGTCGCGGCGACCGGGCTGGATAGGATCTCTCCCGGCGCGACAGCAGCCGCGCGCAGCAGCGTCGTTTTCGTGAACGTCAAGGGTTCTGTGTACAGCGTGGAACGCGCCGTCGGCGTGCCGCCGTCCAGCGTATAGCGAACCTCGCTCCCGGTGGGCGCGGAGAGCGTTACCGTGACAGAACCGGCATAAAACCCGCCCGAAAGGCTCAATACCGGTGCGTCGGTGCGCGCCCGATAGCTCGCGTCGGGGTTCTTTTTCCCGGGCGTCGATACGTCCAGATAACCCAGCGAACCGTCGCCCGCGCGGCCGTAGGCAATGTTGCCGTACTGCGCGGGAAGCCGCAGAACGTCTATGATTTCCGCGTCCGCGTCGCGCAGAACGAGCGTCGCGCCCTTGGCGGACAGCGCAAAGCCCGCGGCGATCTCGCCCTTGTCGACAGGCTCGTCCGTGCAGTAGAGAACGACGTATTGCCCCGCTTTGAGCGTAATATCCGGCAGCGTGTAAGACTTGCCGCCCGAAAGCGCGGTGGCAAGCGAATATCCCGCAAGGTTCAGCGCTTCGCCCGAAACGTTGCGAAGCTCCAGCCAGTCGTGCCCCGGGTCGTCCTGAAACGGCGCGCACGACGCCATGACCTCGTTGATGACGACGCGCCCGCCGACCGCAGGCAGCCCGTCCTCCGCAACGATCTTATTCTCTTGACCCGGCGTTGGCAGCCACGAAAGCCGCCACTCGCCGTCCGCTTCTCGCGCGAATGCAACGTCCGTCTGCTGCGCGCCGAAGGTCGCGCTGTCAATGGCAGCGCCGTCTTGATACAGCGTCACCGTCTCGCCGCCCGCACCGAGCTTGAACGCGGCGCGCCACTCGCCCGCCACGCTCTCGCCGACGCCGTCGCAATACACGAGCAGGTACTCCCCCGCCCCGAGCGTCGCGCCCTCGGGAAACTGGAAAGCGTATGGATTTTTCGCATCGTCCGACAGCGAATAGGCGGTCAGCAAGATCGCCGTATCGGTCGGGTTATACAGCTCCAGCCAGTCGGGCGACGCGCCCGCCGCGTCCTCGAGCGTGCCCGAGTTGGACGCCATCAATTCATTGATTCGCAAGCCCCGCGCCTGTTCGGCAAGCGCTGGGAGCATGCTCGCCAGCAGCGCGCAAACGCAGGCGGCGGCAAGCGCTCTCTTTATCGCGGTTTGTCCCATGTTTCCCCCGTCAGCAGGTTGATGCCGGTCGATATGAACAGCATTTGGTCTACGCCCTCGACCTTGACAAGCTGCCCCGTGCGCCTGTGTCCGCAGGCGAACAGCTCGCCGTCTTGCTTCATGACCAGCAAGCCCTGTCCGCAGACGAACAACTTCGCCTCACCCGCCGCCATGACCTCGGCGGGCAGCAAATGTCCAAACCGCTGCTGCGCGCGCAAGCCCTCGGCGCTCTTGGCGAAATAGCGGCTGCCCCACGACCAGAGCGAGCCGTCCTCCAGCATGACGAGCGCCTGCGCGGAATACACGCTGATGTCCGTCACACGCATCGGCAGCGGCACGCGCGTGGGCGTTCTGACGCTTTTGCCGCCCGTGTCCACGCCGCACTGGAGCAAATCGTTCGTGCCCCAAGCGTATACGTCGCCGTTTTCGTCGAGCACCGCCGCCCAGTACCCACCGCCCGCGAGCTTTTTGACCTTGATGCCGCCCAGCGGGAGCGCGACGGGCTTTGCGACCTTTTTCCCCTTCTGACCGAGGATCTGCCCGTATTCGTTGTTGCCCCATGCGTACACCGTGCCGTCCGCGCCAAGCGCCATGGAGAACGTGCCGCCCGCCTCGACCGACACGATGTCCGCAAGCGGCAGCTTGGCGGGCGCGTTGACGAACACGTTGCTCTGCGACCCCGCGCCGACCTGCCCGTAATCGTTGCGCCCAAAGGCGTAGACCTCGCCCTTGTCGGTCAGCGCGAGCGTCTGCCCAAAGCCCGTCGAAAGCTGCGTAATCGTCTCGTCCGGCAGAATCGTGAGCTTTTTGTGCGCCATGAGGTCAAAACCGTTGCCCGGGAGCATCTGCCCGTGCCGGTTGCGCCCCGTGCCGTACAGGTCGCCGCCGGCATACACCAGATAGCTGTAATCACACCCGGCGACGATATCGACAAGCCCGGTATAATCGAGCTTGAGCGCCTTTTCTTCCTTATTTAATATCGCGCGTAAGACGGGCGTGTCGCCGCCCTTGCGCCCCGTGCCGAGCTGCCCGTACTGGTTCATGCCGAAGGCGTACAGCGTGCCGTCCGCCGCCAGCGCGTAGGCGTAGCCCCCGCCGATGGCGAGGATCACGCCGCTGTCCTCGTCCCGGTGCGATTCCGCAAACGCGCCCGCGCCAAGCAGCACGCAAAGCGCCAAGCATACGGCGAGTATTCGTTTCGTCATGCCGCGCCCCCTTTCATCACCGTTTGACCGTCGCCAGACACAGCCAGTTGGGCAGCGCGGCGACCGGGTTATAGCGCCAGTCGTGCATGCGGTCGATTTGCTCGCGGGTCGCCTTCGCGCCGTCCACAAGCTCCTCCAGCGGCAGCCAGAACGGCGTTTCGTAGTCCTTCTCCGCAAACGCCTCCTCGACGCGCGACAGGCGCAGCCCCGCGTCCAGCTGGGCGTTGAGGATGTCCTGCAAGCGCCAATGGAACGTGATCTCGCCGCCGTCGTCGTAAGGGCCTACGTCGTCATAAGGCTTCATCACCTTGAAGCCGTCGTCAAACGGGCGCTGGAACGGGTGGATCTCGTACATCACATATGCGCCGCCGGGCTTGAGCACGCGATATACGCTCTGGTACATGCGCGCAAGGTCGTCAATCCACACATGCACGCCGTTGGACGTGTACACCAAATCATATGAGCCGTCCTCGATGCCCGCAAGCCCCATCGTGTCCGCGCGGACGAATGTGATCGCGCCGTCCAGCCCGCAGCGCGCGGCGGCGGCATGCGCGTTCTCAAGCTGCCTTTCGGCGATATCGCACGACGTGACGCGCGCGCCGAGCGCCGCGAACGCGAGCACCGCGAGGTTGTCGCCGCTCGACGGCACGCACACGCGCTTGCCCGAAAAATCGCCGATATATTGCGACAGCAAGCCCCACGCGGCGGCGTGGAACGCGCTCCCAGGGTCTTTCAGGATGGCGTTTAGTTTATCCTCGCCGTGCGAGAACGCCGCGTACTTCCCCGCAAAGGCGTTCCAGCTCGCGCGGTTTTTCTCGGAAACTGCGTCGGACATGCCGTCACTCCCACTCGATGCTCGCCGGGGGCTTGGTCGTCACGTCCAGCAGCACGCGGTTGACGCGCGGAACTTCGTTGACGATGCGGCGGGAGATGAGCGCGAGCGTTTCATACGGGATGCGCGCCCAATCGGCGGTCATGAAATCGTCGGTCGTGACCGCACGGATGGCGACCGCGCGCTCATAGGTGCGCTCGTCGCCCATCACGCCCACGCTTTGCGAGCCGGTCAGCACGGTGAAATACTGGCTGATGCCGTGCGAAAGCCCGGCGTTGTCGATTTCCTCGCGCAGGATCGCGTCCGTCTGGCGAACGATATCGACATTCACGAACGTGAGCGCGCCCAGCGTGCGGATGGCAAGCCCGGGGCCGGGGAACGGCTGCCGCCAGACCATGTACGCGGGCAAGCCCAGTGCCTCGCCAAGCGCGCGCACTTCGTCTTTAAACAGCATGCGCAGCGGCTCGATGAGGCTGTCAAACCCAAGCTCCTTGGGCAGACCGCCGACGTTGTGATGGCTCTTGATGACGCTCGCGCCCTCGGTTGCGCCCGACTCGATCACGTCGGGATAGATCGTGCCCTGCGCGAAATGCTCGTGCTTGCCGAGCTTTTTCGCTTCCTCGCGGAACACGTTGACGAACTCCGCGCCGATGATTTTACGCTTTTGCTCGGGGTCGGACACGCCCGCGAGCTTGTCCATGAACCGCTGGCGCGCGTCCACGGCGATCAATTTGACCGGGAAATTGCGCGTGAACACATCGCGCACCTGCTCTGGCTCGTTTGCGCGCATGAACCCGTGATCGACGAACACGCACGTCAGCCTGTCGCCGATCGCCTTGTGGATGAGCGCCGCCGTGACGGAGGAATCCACGCCGCCCGACAGCCCGAGCAGCACATGTTCGTCCGGCGCGACCGCCTCGCGAATCAGCTTCACCGCCGCTTCGCCGAAGTTTTTCATGTGCCAGTCGCCCGTGCAGCCGCACAGCGAAAGCAGGAAGCGCTCGATGATCGCCATGCCGTTTTGCGTGTGCGTCACCTCGGGGTGGAACTGTACGCCCAGCAGCTTGCCGTCGGCGCTCTGCATGGCGGCGACCGGGCAGCTCTCGGTGTTCGCGATGGCGCGGAAGCCCTCGGGCATGCGCGTCACCTGATAGGTGTGGCTCATCCAGCAGGCGTTTTCCTCGGCAGCGTCCGCCAGCAGCGGCGCGCGCGTGTCCATGCGGACATTGACAAGCCCGTACTCGCGCTTGCCCGCCGCCGCGACCTCGCCGCCCAGCGAAAGCCCCATCAGCTGCATGCCGTAGCAGATGCCCAGTACGGGCACGCCCAGCGAAAACACGCCGCTGTCGCAGCGCGGCGCATCCGTTTCCAGCACGCTCGCCGGACCGCCCGACAGGATGACGCCGACCGGAGAGAGCGCCTTGACGCGCTCCAGCGGCGCGGAGCACGGAAGCACCTGCGAATAGACGTGCAGCTGGCGCACGCGGCGCGCGATGAGCTGCGTGTACTGCCCGCCAAAGTCCAGGATCACGATGCACTGATGCAAGAGAGTCAACCCCTTCCAAGCTTAATCATTGGTGTATTGCCTTGCGTCTTCATAGGTTTTCAGGATGCGCACAGCGACCTCCGCGCGCGTCTGCCGCGAATCCATCGCCTGCTTTTCGATGAAGCGGTGCGCCTGCTTTTCCGGCATGGACAGCACGCGCTCGAGCGTGCGCTTGGCGCGATCGACGAGCCTTAGCTCCTCCATCTTGCGCAAAAGCTGGACGTTCTCCAGGAGCAGGTATGCGGCGCGCGCGTGCATCGCCCCGCAAAAGGTAAGCGCCTGCCGGAGCGTATCGCGGCGCACGGGCTTTCGGAGCGTCAGCACGCCGCATTCCTCCGCCTGCGGGCACGCCTCCTTCGCCAGCAGCACGACCGCGCTGGGCGTGCTGCGCGCCGCGTCCACGCACAATGAAACAATCCGCGCGTCCGCGCCGTCGCACAAAAGCAGCGCGGGCGCGTGCTCGTCCACCAGCGCGCGCGCCTGCTCGGCGCACGCGGCAAGCAGCACGGGCGCATACCCCGCTTCCGTCAGGAGCGCCGCCAGCATATCCGCGCTTTTCCCGGACAACAGCACGCAAGACGGCACGCGGCTTCACCTCATTTGCATTATCGCACAGTTTACGGGCGCAGACAAGCCTTATTTCGACGGTTTTTCGATGCTGTGGATCAAATCGAGCACCGCTTGCGTGCCGTCGGCGGGCGGCGCGGCCTTCAGCGCGGCGCGCAGGATATCGCGGTCGCGCCAGAGCGCGGACAGCGCCTCGACGAGCGCGTCTTCGGTGAGCTTCTCCTGCGGGAGCACGCGCGCCAATCCGCGCGATTGGTAGCTCTCGGCGTTGAGCACCTGATCGCCGCGGCTGGTGTTGCCCTTGGGGTACGGCACCAGCAGCATCGGCAGGCACAGCGCCTGAAACTCGCACAGCGCGTTCGCGCCCGCGCGCGAGAGCACCATGTCCGCCGCCGCCATGACGCTCGGCAGTTCGTCCGACAAAAACTCGACCTGATAATACCCCGGCGTTCCGGAAAGCGACGCGTCCAGATTGCCCTTGCCGCAAATGTGCGCGATTTGGAAGCGCGGAAGCAGCCTTGGCAGCGCGGCGCGGAGCACGCTGTTGACGCTCTGCGCGCCGAGGCTGCCGCCCATCATCATCAGGATAGGCTTATCGCCCGCAAGCCCGGTCAGCGATAGCCCGCGCTCGCGGCTGCCGGAGAACAGCTCGGGGCGCAGCGGCGTACCGGTGTATACGCCCTTATCGCCCAGCGCCTTGGCGCACTCGGGGAACGTCGTGGCGACGCGGCGGGCAAAGCGCGAGCAGATTTTGTTGGCAAGCCCGGGCGTCAAATCGCTCTCGTGGCACAATACCGGCACGCCGTGTATTGCCGCGCCGACCACCACGGGCACGGACACGAACCCGCCCTTGGAAAACAACACGTCGGGCTTGAGCGCGCGCATGAGCGCAGCCGCCTGACACGCGCCAGCAAGCACGCGGAACGGGTCGGTCAAGTTCTTGATATCGCGGTAGCGGCGCAGCTTGCCGGACTGGACGGCGTGGTAGGTCACGCCCGGTAGATTGCCCATCATGCCGTGCTCGATGCCGCCCTCCGTGCCGACGTAGTGCACGTCGTAACCCTCCGAAAGCAGATGCGGGAGCAGCGCCAGATGCGGGGTCACATGCCCCGCCGAACCGCCGCCCGTCAGTACGATACGCTTCAAAGCTTCCTTCCCTCCCCCGTAGAACGTGGTAAAGTATACCATAGTATGCGCGCGCGTGCCAGAACTATTTCAACGCGATGTTTGCAGACTGTTCACACTTTTCGCGTTTCCGCGCGGCGCGGCGGGTGTATATCCAAGGCAGGAGGTGGAGAGCATGAAATTTGTTCTGATCCTATTGATTCTCTGCTTGACCCTAACGACCGCGTTCGCGCAGACAGACGACAGGAAAGGAGAAGACAGCGCCTTGACATTGCAAAACGACGAAGCCGTCATTTATTTCGCGGGCGGCTGCTTCTGGGGCATCGAAGAACTGATGCGCCTCGTGCCGGGCGTGACGGACGCGACAAGCGGCTACGCCAACGGCACGACCGAGAGCCCGACCTATCGCGAGGTAACGACGGGCAAGACCGGGCATCGCGAGACGGTGCGCGTCGTCTACCGCCCCGCAGACGTGAGCCTGCAGGCGCTGCTGTCGTTGTTTTTCTCGACCATCGACCCGACCGTGGAGAACCGGCAGGGCAACGATGTGGGCAAGCAGTACCAGACGGGCGTATACTACGTCGGAGAGACGGACGCAGGCATCGTGCGCGCGGCGGCGGAGAGGGAGCGCGCGCGGCAGGAAAAGTTCGTTGTGGAGATCGCGCCACTGACGAGCTTCTATCCCGCAGAGTCCGAGCATCAGGATTACCTCGAACGCAATCCCGGCGGCTATTGCCACATCGGCGCGGACGCTTTCGACCGCGCGCGCGGGCTGACGGCAAATTCCGAACATCCGTCCGCCGCGGAATACAGGAGCATCGCGCCCGCGCTCGCCAAGGCGTGGCTGGACGACGGCAGACCGCTTCGCCTCATGGACGTGCGCACCAAGGCGGAATACGACGGCGGGCGCATCCCGGGCGCGGAGCTGCTGCCGGTGGAGGCCATCGGCGCGGACATGCCCGACATGCTGACCAACCTGCATGAAACCATCCTCGTCTACTGCCGTTCGGGCAGGCGCAGCCGCGACGCGGCAAACAAGCTCGTCGCCATGGGCTACACGGCGGTGTACGACTTGGGCGGCATCAACGACTGGGGCTACGAAACGGTCAAGACGGAATGATCCAGACAGGCAAAACGCCCGGAGCGCTTATCCGGGCGTTTTTGCATATGAAATATTGAAGGAATCCGCTTTCAAATTCGCTCGTTGTGTAGTATAATCATCGCAATACAACTTTCAGAGGAGGTGCGGGACACGAAATACGTGCTCATCATCGGCGACGGTATGGCGGACGCGCCGATCGCCGCGCTCGGCGGGCGCACGCCGCTTGCGGCGCTAACGCTCCCGGCGTTTGACGCGCTGGCGGGCGGGACGCTTGGGCTTGCGCGCACCGTGCCCCCCGGCGTGCCGCCCGGAAGCGACACGGCGATCCTCTCGATTTTCGGGTATGACCCGCGAACATACTACACCGGCAGGAGCGTGCTCGAAGCCGCCGGGGTGGGCGTATTCCTTCAGGAAGGCGAGGTTTCGCTGCGGTTGAACCTGTGCGCGCAGGAGGGCGGCGTACTATTGTCGCACAACGGCGGCGGCGTCGCGGGCGCGGAAGCCGTCGCGCTGATGGAAGCGCTGGTCGCCGACGAGCGCTTCTCACAAATTGCGAAAACGCTGGGCTTGCGCGTCACGATATCCGATACATTCCGGCACATCGGCGTGCTGCGCGGCGGCGAGGACTTTCGCCTGACCGAGCCGCATAACGTACTGGGCGAGCGCGTGGACGCGCATTACCCGCAGGGCGCGTACGCCGAGGAACTGACGGCGCTGATGCGCGCGAGCGTCGCGTGTCTGGACGCGCACCCGGTCAACGCCGCGCGGCGCGCGCGCGGGCAGTTGCCCGTAAATCTTTTGTGGTGTTGGGGGCCCGGGCGCGCGGCAAAGCTGCCGAGCTTCCCGGAAAAATACGGGCATGCGGGCGCGGTCGTCAGCGCCGTACCGCTGGTATGGGGCATCGCGGCGCTCGCGGGGCTGCAAACGCCCAAGGTGACGGGCGCAACGGGCGAACTGGACACGAACTATGCGGGAAAAGCGCAGGCGGCGCTTGCCGCGCTGCGCGGCGGCGCGGACTTTGCCTGCGTGCACGTCGAAGCGCCCGACGAAATGGCGCACGCGGGCGACTTGGAGAGAAAGTGCGAGGCGATTCGCCGCGTCGAACGGCTGGTCTGCCAGCCCATACTGGACGCGCTGCCGGGTATCGACCGCGATTTCCGCGTGCTGTTGATGCCCGATCACCCGACGCTGCTGCACACGCGCACGCACGACGCGTCGCCCGTGCCCTACGCGCTCTACGATTCCCGCGCGCACGGCGCGCCGCGCAAGTTTTCGGAAGAAACCGCCGCCAAGGGGGACGAGATCCCCGGCACGCGGCTGATGGACAAACTATTTGAAAGGTCGTGACGATATGATCCTGTGCGACGCGCACGCCGACACCCTCTACAACCTGCAAACCCGCCCCGGAGCGAAAAACGACATCACGCTCGAGCGCTTGAAAAAGGGCGGCGTATCGCTGCAAACGCTTGCTATGTACGTCGGTCAGGGGCGCAAGGGCGACGTGGAAGCGCTCATGCGCGGCATGCTCGACCGCTTCGCCGAATTGAAGGCGGCGGGCTGGGTACAGGCGGACGACCCTTCCGAGGCGGTCGACGGCGAAAGCAAGGTCATGCTCTCGGTCGAGGGCTGCGAGCCGTTCGAGCTGGGGCTGTCGGTCATCGCCGAGTACCGCGCGCTGGGCGTGCGCATGGCGGCGATCACATGGAATTACGAGAACGGTCTGGGATTCCCGGCGGTATCGGGCAGCGAGGAGGGCTTGAAGCCCTATGGATTACAGGCGGTGCGCGAAATGCAGCGCCTCGGCATCGCCGCCGACGTGTCGCACCTCAACGAGCGCGGGTTTTACGATATCCTCGATAAGACCGACGCGCCGCCGCTTGCCTCGCATAGCTGCTGCGCGGCGCTCAAGCCGCACCCGCGCAACCTGACCGACCGCCAGCTTCGCGATTTGTTCTCGGCGGGCGGGTTCGTGGGCGTGAACTTTTACCCGGCGTTCCTGACGGACGGCAAATGCACGGTGGACACGCTGATTGACCATATCGACCACATGCACCAGCTTGGCGGCGCGGGCATGGTGGGCTTCGGCTCGGACTTTGACGGCATCGAGCGCAAGCCCGAAGGGCTGGAAAACCCCGAGGACTATCCCGCGCTGCTTTCGGCGCTCCAGCGGCGCGGATATGATGAAAGCACCGTCGAGGACATCGCGGGGCGGAGCTTTCAGCGGTATTTCGCACGCCTGAAGAATGGAAATCAGATTGCATTGTAATGCGCTTTGTACTATAATATGCGTAACGCCGAAAATCAACGGCGCACGGAAGGGGTTGCACCGCATTGACCGACACGCACAAGAGACCGCCGTACATCGTCGCGCTGGAAGGGTATAAAAAGAACCTGCCGCGCCTGCTGCTGATGCTGCTGTTCCAGATTGCGCTGCGGCTGATATCGCTGATGCCCGTGCTGTTCACGTTGAACGGCGGCAGGCTGCCGTACCTCGGAGAAACGTACACGCCCATCGTCAGCGTCGGCGTAACGGCGCTGCTGTATCTGTTTCTGGTCAACCCGTTTCGCGTCTGGGGCGCGAGCGTGCTGTGCTCGTGCGTGTCCAGAAGCAAGCGCAAGCTCAACGTCACACAGCCGCACTACAAGAAATGGATGCGCTTGAGCCACAGGCGGCTCGCCTACGTGCTGCCGTGGACGCTGCCGCTGATTGCCATTTCGGTCTTCATATACGTCTGGTTCAACGTGCTGCCGTTCACGCAGGCGGGGCTGATCATCACCGATATCGGCGCGATCTTCGGCGGGCGCTATGAAACGGGCGCGGTCGCGGTGGGCGTGGCGTTTGTCGCGTGCGTGCTGCTGACGGCGTTTGGCTGGTGGCTGAACCTCGCGCTGGATTATCAGCCCGTGGTCGAGCTTGGCACGCGCCGCAGCGTCGAGCGCGCCAAGGACGGGCGCGAACAGGCGTGGCGCGATCTGATCAAGACGACGGGCTTGAACCTGCTTCTGTCTATTCCGGCGATGATCGGGTACGCCGTCATCCTCTACCTGATTGCCAAGGAAGGCTTGCTGGACAGGCTCACGGGCAACATGAAAATGGATTTGCAGGTCGCCGCGCAGTTCATCAAAACGACGCTGACGACGGGCAATGTCTCCTCCCTAACGGTCTGGCTGACGGTCGGCTGCGAGCTGATTTTGCACCTGCCGTTCTACCTCTGGCGCAAGCTCAACCACGCGGTCGTCGTGCAAAGGATCTGCCGGCGGCGCGACGGCATGCGCTACGTGGACACGCGCGCGTGAAAAACAGCGAAAGCGCGCGGCTGGACGGGTTATTGGCGAGCCTCGCGCTCGGCTCGCGCGCGCAGTGCGCGCGCATGGTGCGCGAAGGGCGCGTGACGGTGGACGGCAAGACCGCGACCGACGCGGGCATGCGGGTCGCAAAGGAAGCGACACTTTCGCTCGACGGTGCGGCGCTCGACGCGCGGACGGAGCGCCACGTCATGCTTAACAAGCCCGCGGGCGTTCTGACCGCCGCGCGCGACGGCAAGCAGCCGACGGTGCAGGCGCTGCTGCCGGAGGTGTATACCGCGCTTGGCTGTATGCCCGTCGGGCGGCTGGACAAGGACACCGAAGGACTTTTGCTGTTTACGACAGACGGGCAGCTCGCGCACAGGCTGCTGTCACCCAAGCGGCACGTCTGGAAGGAATACGAGGCGACGCTCGACGGCGAAGTCGGCGCGGGCGATATTGCGGCGTTCGCGCAAGGGCTGACGCTGTCCGACTTCACGGCGCTCCCGGCGGCGCTCTCCCCCCTGCCCGGCGCTCGGGCGCGCGTGCGCGTGCGCGAGGGCAAGTTTCACCAAGTCAAGCGCATGTTCGAGGCGCGCGGAAAACGCGTGCTCGCGCTCAAACGGCTGTCCTTCGGGTCGCTTCTGCTGGACGAGGCGCTCGCGCCCGGGCAGTTCCGCGAACTGACGGACGATGAAATCGTATCTCTCTATCAAACATGCTCTGCAAAGGATGATGTAGGTGGCTGAACAGTATTTCACGAGCGAACCCACCAGCGCGAACGCGCCCGTTACCTGCACGTTCGAGTACAGAGGGCGGCACTTGGAGTTTCGCTCCGACGCGGGCGTGTTCTCCAAGGGCGAGTTGGACACCGGCACGCGCGTGCTGCTCTCGGCGCTTCCCGGCGAGGTGCGCGGGCGCGTGCTCGATTTGGGCTGCGGCTGGGGCGCGCTGGGCGTGTGCGTCGGGAAAATCAACCCGGACGCCGAGATCGTGCTGTCGGACGTGAACACGCGCGCCATCGCGCTGGCGCGGGACAACGCCGCGCGCAACGGCGTGACCGTGACGTGCGTCGTGAGCGACGGCTTTGAACGGCTGGACGGCATGTTCGACCAGATCCTGCTCAACCCGCCCATCCGTGCGGGCAAGCAAACGGTGTACAGGCTGTTTTCAGAGTGCGCCGACCATCTGGCGGAAAACGGCGAATTGTTCATCGTCATCCGCAAGCAACAGGGCGCGCCGTCGGCGCTGGAGCATCTCAAAACGCTCTTTGACCACGCGATGGTCGTGGACAAAAGCGGCGGTTACTGGGTCATTTGCTGTGTGGGAGGAAAAAGGGCATGAATTACGATCGCGCTTTCTTTGACGGGGGTATCCAGCGGCACGGAACTGCCTGCGAAAAGTGGGACGACGAAGCGATGATCGCGCGGGACGATATCGCGCTCTGGGTGGCGGACATGGATTTCCCCTGCGCCGAGCCGATTGCGCGCGCCATCGCCGAGCGCGCTAAGCACCCGTGCTACGGCTACACGTTCCAGAGCGAGGAAGACGCGGGCGCGCTGCTTTCCTTCCTGCAAAGAAGGCACGGGCTGACGGTCAAGGCGGAGCAAACGGTCATGCTGCCGTGCGTGGTGACGGGGCTGCGCGCGTGCGTGCGCGCGCTGACCAAGCCAGGCGACGGCGTGATACTGCAATCTCCGGTGTACGGTCCTTTCCGTTTTTCCGTCGAGGACAACGGCCGCCGCGTACTCGACGCGCCGCTTACGCGCGACGAACACGGGCGCTGTCACATGGATTTGGCGGCGGTCGAAGCGCATCTGAAAGCGGGCGCGCGGCTGATGCTGCTGTGCAGCCCGCACAACCCGGTATCGCGGCTGTGGTCGGAGGGCGAGCTGGACGCGCTGCTTTCGCTGCTTATGCAATACGACGCGTATCTGGCATCCGACGAGATCCACGCGGACTTCGTGTACGCGCCCGCGCGCTTTACGCCGATCCTGTCGCGTCCGGGGGCGGAAAAGCGTGTCATTTCGCTGGTTGCCGCGAGCAAGACGTTCAATATCGCGGGTTTGCAGCAGGCGACGGTAATTTCTTTTGATGATAATTTGCTGAAAGCAGTGCAGCGCGAACTGCGCGCGTGCGGCGCGGTCAGCGGCAACATTTTCGCGCTGGCGGCGACGCGCGCGGCGTATTCGGAATGCGACGCGTGGCTCGACGCGCTGCTTAAATACCTCGACGAGGGGCGCGAGATCGTCAAGAGCGAAATCGCGCGGCTGCTGCCCAAGGCGGTGCTCTCGCCCATCGAGGCGACGTATCTGGCGTGGCTCGATTTGCGCGCCTACGGCATGACGACAGAGGTAATGATGCAAAAAGCCAAGGCGCGCGGCGTGGTGCTCACGTCCGGGACGTTCTTTGGCGACGCGGCGGGCGAGGGCTTCCTGCGCGTCAACTTCGGCTGCCCGCACGCGCAGCTTCGCGAAGGATTGAAACGGCTCGCGACAGCCATCAAGGAGGGGTAATATAATGAAGGAATTAGAAGGCATCCTGCAATCGCTCAAACAGCCGATGATCGACACGCTGCGCGCGTGGATACAGATCCCCAGCGTCAAGGGCACGCCGGAACCGGGCGCGCCGTTCGGGCGCGAGGTGCGCCGCGCGCTGGACAGAGCGCTTGCCGACTGCGAAGCGCTGGGCTTCAAGACAGAGACGTTCGACGGGTACGCCGCGCACGCCGACCTCGGCGAGGGCGAAGACAAGGACGCGCTGGCGATACTGGCGCATCTGGACGTTGTCCCGCAGGGCGACGGCTGGGACTACCCGCCGTTTGGCGCGGAGATCGCGGACGGGCGCGTCTACGGGCGCGGAACGAGCGACGACAAGGGACCGTGCGTGGCGGCGCTGTACGCCATGCAGGCGGTCAAAATGGCGGGCGTGCCGCTCAAACGCAAGGTGCGCCTGATCCTCGGGTGCGACGAGGAATCGGGCTGGGAGGACATCGCGTACTACAAAACGCGCGCGGTCATGCCCGACATGGGCTTCAGCCCCGACGCGTGCTACCCGGTCATCAACATCGAAAAAGGGCTGTGCCACCTCGCGGTACGCGGCGAGAATGCCAAAACCGGGCTGCGCGTGCTGGAAATCAGCGCGGGCGAGCGCCCCAACGTCATCCCCGGCAAGGCGAGCGCGCTGGTCGCGGGCGGCGACGAATTGATCGCGGCGGTCGCGGAGATCGGCAAGCGCCACGGCTTTGACATGTCCGCCAAGCGCGAGGGCGCTGGCGTCCGCGTGTATTCCGAAGGCGTGACGGGGCACGCGGCGTATCCCGAGGCGGGCAAGAACGCCATCGGGCAGCTGCTGATCACGCTGCGCGACTTGGGCGCGGAGGGCGCTGTCGCAACGCTGGCAAACGCCGTGGGCATGGAATACGACGGCGAATCGCTCGGCGTGCGCGTGGAGGACGGGCTTTCGGGCAAGCTGACGTGCAATCTGGGCATCCTGCGCGTGGACGATTCTTCGGTGTACGCCACGCTCGATATCCGCTACCCCGTGCTGGCGAACGCCGAGCGCATGGTCGACACGCTGCGCGCGCGTCTGCCCGGGCTGTCGGTCACAGTCGATACGCTCAAAGCGCCGCATCATGTACAAGCAGAAAGCAAGCTCGTACAGAGCCTGCTCTCGGCGTATACCGAGGTCACGGGGCTGCCGGGCGAGGCGATCGCCATCGGCGGCGGCACGTACGCGCGCGCGCTCAAGGAAGGCGTCGCGTTCGGCTCTACGTTCCCGGGCGATCCGGACATCGCGCACCAGGCGAACGAGCATATCTCCATCGATTCGTTGATGAAAAACCTCGAAATCTTCACGCGCGCCATCATCAAGCTGGCGGGAAAATAGCCGCTGGGAGGACATTATGGAAACGCAAACCATCACCTGTATCAACTGCCCGGTGGGCTGCCGGATGGAAGTGACCGTCGAAAACGGCGCGGTCACAGCCGTAAAAGGGAACACCTGCAAGCGCGGCGAGAGCTACGCGCATCAGGAGTGCGTCGCGCCCGAGCGCATGGTCACGGCGGTCGCGCCGGTCGCGGGCAGCGATATGCCCGTCAGCGTCAAGACGCGCACGCCCATCCCCAAGGGCAAAATCAAGGCGTGCATGGCGCAGATCGAAGCGCTGTCGCTGCAAGCGCCCATCCGCATGGGCGACGTGGTGCTCCCAAACGTCGCGGAAACGGGCGTGGACGTGATCGCCACCAAATCCGTGCCATGAAACCCATCAAAATGCGCCCCGCCTTTCGCCACGGCACGGACACCCCGTGGGGCGGCGACGGCTTGAAAACGCGCTTTGGCATCGACATCCCGGACGAGCGAACGGGCGAAGCGCTGGTCGTCAGCGCCATCCCCGGCCTGTGCTCGCGGGACGATAGCGGCACGCCGCTGGACGCGCTGATCGCGCAATATGGCGCGGAACTGACGGGCGCGCGGTATGCAAGCGAGTTTCCGCTGCTCCTGAAACTGCTCGACGCGCGCGACCGGCTCAGCGTGCAGGTGCACCCGGGCGACGCATACGCGCGCGAACACGAGGGCAAGCTCGGCAAGTCCGAAGCATGGGTCGTTTTGCATGCGCAGCACGGCGCGCGCATCGTGTACGGCGTGCAAAAGGGCGTGACAAAAGAGCAATTGCAAGCCGCGTCGCGGGAAGGCCGCGCGGTGGAGGGGCTTTTGCGCTTCGTGCCCGCGCGCGCGGGCGATGTGTTTTATATCCCGTCGGGCACGGTGCACGCCATTTTGGAAGGGCTGACGCTCTACGAAATCCAGCAGTCCAGCGACGTGACCTACCGCTTCTACGACTGGGACAGGCAGGACGCGCGCGGTAACAAGCGCCCGCTGCACATCCAGAAGGCGGTGGACGTGACGGACACGGCGTTGCGCATGGATGCCGCCGTCCCCAAGCGGCTGGACGACTGCCGCGAATCGCTGCTGGACACCGAGCATTTCGCGCTGGAGCGCTGGACGGGCGCGAAAGACGCGCGCGTCACGCCGCGAAACGGCGCGTTCGGCATCATCACGGCGCTTGCGCCCGCAACGCTCCTATCGGGCGGCGAAGCGCTCGCGCTGTCGCCCGGCGAAAGCGCGCTGCTCCCCGTGGCGCTGGATAATACGCTGCTGACCTGCCCGGGCGCGTGTTTGATGGCATATCCGGCATAAAACTGTCAATTTTCGTATAAAATATCACGTTTCGGTACTTGCCGGAACGTGTATTCTTATGATATACTTCTTTGCAGTTGACGGAGGGCGTATGGACAGATCGGCATTTGAGGCGCGCCTGTACGCGCTCGTTCCCGGCGACCGCGTGCGAAAAGACGCGGCGCTAGCGGAGTTTACCACGCTGCGCGTGGGCGGGCGGGCGGACTATCTGGTATCGCCCGCGACGGAGGAGCAGGCGCGGCTGGCGTTATCGGCGGCGCGCGAGTGCGGCGTGCCCGTGCTGATCCTCGGCAACGGCTCGAACGTGCTCTGCCGGGACGGCGGCTTTCGCGGCATGACGCTGCGCTTGGGGCAGGACTTTTCGGCGATGACGCGGACGGACGAAGGGCTGACGGCGCAGGCGGGCGCGGCGCTCCCGGCGGTCTCGCGCTTCGCGCTCTCGCACGGGCTGACGGGGCTGGAATTCGCCTCCGGCATTCCCGGCACGGTCGGCGGCGCTGCCGCCATGAACGCGGGCGCGTACGGCGGCGAGATGGCGCAGGTCGTGTCGCGCGTGCGCGCGCTGACGCAGGACGGGGCGTTTGTCGAACTGTCGGGCGAGTCGCTGCGTTACCGTTATCGCGGGAGCGCCGTCATGGACGAGGGCATGCTGGCGCTCTCCGTCGATTTCGCGCTGCAGCCGGGCGACCGCGAGCAGATCGCCGCGCGCATGGCGGAGCTTGCCGCCGCGCGGCGTGAAAAGCAGCCGCTGACATTCCCCAGCGCAGGCTCGTTTTTCAAGCGTCCGGAGGGGCATTTCGCGGGCGCGCTCATCGAGCAGGCGGGACTGAAGGGTACGCGCGTCGGCGGCGCGCAGGTGTCGGAGCTGCACGCGGGCTTCCTCATCAACACGGGCGGCGCGACCGCGAAGGATTTTCTGGATTTGATGGCGCTCGTCCAGCGCGAGGTATACGCGCGGTTTTCCGTGACGCTCGAGCCCGAAGTGCGCATCGTGGGCGAGGACATATGACGTTCTCGATGGAGGTCAAGCACGAGCTGGCGCGCGTTTCGGCGGAGCGCCCGTGCTGCACGGCGAGCGAGCTCAACGCGCTGACACAGTTTTGCGGCGCGGTGCGCTTCGAAAACGTCGGGCAGGCGAGCGTCGTTTACACGGCAAGCAGCGCGACCGTCGCCAAGCGCATCCTGCTGCTGCTCAAGCGCCGCGCGAGCGTATCGCCCGAACTGCGCGTTATCCGGCACGCGCGCTTCGGCGGGCAGCGGGAATACCGCCTGTCGGTGTCCGGGCGCGAGGGCTGGGAGCTGCTGTCGTCGCTGCACATTCTACGCGATATGGGCGAGGATATCCGGCTGCGGACGCTCTCACACCGCGCGCTGACGAGAAAGTGCTGTCGCAGGGCATACCTGCGCGGCGCGTTCCTCGCGGTCGGCTCGGTCACGTCGCCCGAAAAGGGGCGGCATCTACAGTTTTTGACCGCCACGCCCGTGCTGGCTAACGCGCTCGCGCGCGTGCTCGCGGCGGGGGACGTGACGGCAAAGCAGCTTGCCAAGGATGGCGGCACGATGGTGTATCTCAAGGACGGCGACCAGATCGTGACGCTGCTGTCGCTGATGGGCGCGAGTCAGTCGCTCATGCGCATGGAGAACATCCGTGCGCAGCGCTCGCTTCGCAACGCCGTCACGCGCATGACGAACTGCGACGCGGGCAACCTCGAAAAGCAGCTCGCCGCCTCGCGCGAACAGGTGCGTATGATTACGGCGCTGTCGCTCGGCGTAGGGCTGTCCTCGCTGCCGGGCGAGCTTGCGGCGCTGGCGCGATTGCGCCTATCCAACCCCGACGCCTCGCTTGCCGAGCTGGGCGCGATGCTCGACCCGCCGCTTGGCAAATCGGGCGTATCCCACAGACTGCGGAAGATCCGCGACATCGCGGAGCAAATAGGAGTGAAGGATCATGACGACCAGACAGATTGATTTGACGGGACTGACGCCGTTCCAGCGCGAGCATGTCGTTCGCCTCGTCAACGTCGCCAATGGCTACGTTTCGCACATTCTTTTGGAACACCGCAACCGCACCATCAACGGCAAATCCATGCTGGGGCTGTTGTCGCTGGGCGACGTTCAAAACGAGTCCGTGACGCTGATCGTTGACGGAGACGACGAAAAAGAAGCGCTCGAGGCAGTCGCCGACGCGCTTCTTTGCAAGGCTTGACGCGGTTGATTATAGGTTTTGGTAGCCGTTGAACCACGCGCGCTGTTCAAACGGCAGCTTTTTCGCGCGCGGGCTTTCCTTCTTGGGAATTCCGACGGGCAGGAACGCGACAAGCTCCATGTCCTCGGGCACGGAGAGCACGTCCGCCATGCGCCTGCCGATGCGGTCTTCGTCGGTGATATAGCCCTCGATCCAGCAGCTCGCGTAGCCCAGCGCGGTGATCGCCAGCAGCATGTTCTCGATGGCGGCGGCGTAGTCCTGCACATAATACGTGCGGTCGCGGTAGGCGACGATGCGCTTTGTCAGCACGCAGACGGCGGCGGGCGCGGAGGCGTAGGTCGGCTTTTGCATCAAATCCGCGATGCTTGCGAGCAGCGCCTTGTCGTCCACGGCGATCAGGCTGGTCGTCTGTTTGTTGCACCCCGACGGCGCGGACAGCCCCGCTTCCATGATCTTGCGCAAATCCTCGCGCGGCACGGGCGCGTCCTGATAATACCCCCGAAAGCTGTACCGGTTCAGTAGCGCGTCGAACAACTCCATGCGGCGTTCCCCCGTTTCATTTTTTCTCGTATCGAATCGGCACGCTGACAGTCGGCGCGCCCTCGTCTTTTTTGGTGAACGTGAACATGCCGTCGCGAATGGCGAGCGTGCCCGTGCTGCCTGCCACCGCGCCATCCTTGAGCAGCAGCGTCACCAGCTTTTCACTCAGCAGCGGTCCGCCGCCGCGCTTGGCGCAGTCCTTCCAGAGCGTGAATCTGCAGCCGTTCTTCCAATCGGAGCAGCCGAACGCCTTGGCGTTTTCCTGCACGGGCTTGCCGCACAGCGGGCAGACCACGCCCGCTACGGGCGTGACGGTCGAGGCGCTCTTGCCCTTGCCGCGCCCGCCGCGCTGTTCCTTTTCAAACACGCCGTCGCCCTGCTGCCCGCGCGCGTACTCCACCAGAAACGCGCTCATGCGGCGAATGCCCTCCATAAACCGCGCGGTGTCGCGCTTGCCCGCCGCGATTTCGTTGAGCGCAAGCTCCCATTTCCCGGTCATTTCGGGCGAGGCGATCTCCTCCGGCGCGACGGCAATCAGCCGCACGCCCTTATCGGTCGCGAATATCGCGCGCCCTTTTCGGCTTGCGTACCCCACCGTGATCAGCCTTTCGATGATGGCGGCGCGCGTGGCGGGCGTGCCCAGCCCCGAGCCCTTCATCTGCTCGCGCAGCGCCTCGTCCGCGAGGTCGCGCCCGGCGTATTCCATGGCGGAAAGGATGCTCGCGTCGGTGTGCGGCGGCGGCGGCTTGGTCGCTTCCTTCTTGACGGTCGCCTTTTGTACGGCGCGCGCGTCGCCTTTTTGCAGCGCGGGCAGCGTCTGCTCGCCGTCGGGCGCTTTCTCGGCGGATTGGTAGACCGCTTTCCAACCCAGAACGCGCACGACGCGCCCGGACGATTTGAACGTTTGTTCCTCGCAGACCGTCGTCACGCGGATAGCGTCGTACTCGTGCGCCGGGTAGAACGCGGCGATCAGGCGCTTGGCGATCAAATCAAACAGCGCGCGGTCGTCGGGCGGGAGCTTCTGCACGTCGGTCTTGCGCGTGGTCGGGATGATGGCGTGATGGTCGGACACGCGCGCGTTGTCGAACACGCGCTTGGAGTACGGCAGCTTGCCCTCGCGATACGGTATGCCCGAAACCAGCGGCTGATACGCCGCGTCGAGGCAATCCAGCGCGGTCTTGGCGCGCCCGATCATATCGTTGGGCAAATACCGGCTGTCGGTGCGCGGGTAGGTGACGGCTTTCCACTTTTCGTATAAATCCTGCGCGATTTTGAGCGTCTTTTGCGCGGTGAAACCCAGCTGGCGGTTCGCGTCGCGCTGGAGCGAGGTCAAATCGTAGAGCTGCGGCGGAAGCTCGCGCTTTTCCTCGCGCGTCACCTCGGCGACCGTCGCTTGTTTGCCCTTGACGCGCTTTGCCAGCGCGTCCGCTGTCGCCTTATCGGGAATGCGGACGTTCTCGCGCTCGTCCTTGTTGTTCGCATCGAACCATTGCCCCGCGTAATCGCCGAAATCGGCGGTCAGCGTGTGGTATTCGACGGGCTTGAAATCCGCGATTTCGTGATGCCGCTTGACGAGCAGCGCGAGCGTCGGCGTTTGCACGCGGCCGACGGACAAAAGCGCGTCGTAGCGCAGAGTGAACGCGCGGCTGGCGTTCATGCCGACCAGCCAATCGGCTTGCGAACGGCACGCCGCCGACTGGTACAGCCCGTCATACGCCGAGGCTGGCTTGAGCGCGGCGAAGCCCTCGCGAATCGCCTCGTCGGTCATGGAGCTGATCCACAGCCTGTCCACGGGCTTTTGGCACTTCGCCTGCTCGTAAATCAGCCGGAAGATCAGCTCGCCCTCGCGCCCAGCGTCGGTCGCGCAGATCACGCGCTCGCAGTCCTTTTGGCAAATCAGCTTCTTGATGACCGAAAACTGCGGCTTGGTCTTGGGGATGACCTTGGTCGGGATGGTTTCGGGCAGGATCGGCAAGTCTTCCATGCGCCATTTCTTATAGCGCGCGTCCAGCTCGTCCGGCTCGCAAAGCGTCACCAGATGCCCGACCGCCCACGTTACAATGTATCCCTCACCCTGAACGAACCCCTGACCCGCCTCGCGGCACTTGAGCACGCGCGCGATATCGCGCCCGACGCTCGGCTTCTCCGCGACGACGACGATCACAGGATGTACCTGCGCACGTCGGCGCGCTTGGCGGCGCTCAAATGCTCGCGCACGTACTCGGCGGTGATGTTCAGGTAGATATCGGGCATATCGTCGCCGCCCGCGTTGAAGGAAATATCTTCCAGCAGTTCCTCGAACACCGCGTGCAACCTGCGCGCGCCGATGTCCTCGCCGACCTCGTTGGACAGGTACGCCGCCCGCGCGATCTCCTGCAGCGCGCCCTCCTCGAACGTCAGGTGCACCTTGTCCGCCGCCAGCAGCGCGGTGTATTGCAGCGTGAGCGCGTTGTCGGGCTGCGTCAGGATGCGCACGAAATCGTCCACCGTCAGGCTCTTGAGCGTGACGTGCACCGGGAAACGCCCCTGCAGCTCGGGAATCAAATCGGTCACTTTCGCAACGTGGAACGCGCCCGCCGCGATGAACAGCATGAAATCGGTGCGCACCGCGCCGTACTTGGTGTTGACGGTCGAGCCTTCGACGATCGGCAGGATATCGCGCTGCACGCCCTCGCGCGAAACGTCGGGACCGTGCCCGCCGCCGTGCCCCGCGACCTTGTCGATTTCATCGAGGAAGACGATGCCGTTTTGCTCGGCGCGGCGCACCGCTTCCTCGCGCACGGCGTCCTCGTCGATGAGCTTTTGCGATTCCTCGGCAATCAGGATTTTGCGCGCCTCGCGCACCTTGACGTGCCGCAGCTTGGTTTTTTTGGGCATCAGCCCGCCCATCATGTCGCCGATGTTGATGGAGCTGCCGCCGACCTCGAGCTGCGGCGTATTTTCCTCGACCTCGATTTCGAGCTCGTATTCCTCCAGCTCGCCGCGCATGAGCTGCGCGCGCACGTCCTCGCGGCGCACGGCGAGCTTCTGCTTTTCGTCGTCCGACGGCTCGGGCTCTTTCGCCTTGCCCAGCAGCATTTCCAGCGGGTTGCCGGACGGCTTTTTAGGCGGGTGCACGAGAAGCGACAGCAATCGATCCTCGGCAAGCACGGTGGCGCGCGTTTTGACGCGCTGCGTGTGCTCGTCCTTGACCATGCGCACGGCGTTCTCCATCAAATCGCGGATGATGCCCTCCACGTCGCGCCCGACGTAGCCCACCTCGGTGAACTTCGTCGCCTCGACCTTGACGAACGGCGCTTCCACGAGCTTGGCGAGCCTGCGCGCGATTTCGGTCTTGCCAACGCCCGTAGGTCCGATCATCAGGATATTTTTCGGATAGATTTCCTCGCGCATCTCCTCGGACACCAAGGATCTGCGGTAACGGTTGCGCAGGGCGATGGCGACGGCGCGCTTTGCCTCGTCCTGCCCGATGATGTATCTGTCCAGTTCGCGCACGACTTCGCGCGGCGTTAGTTCTTTCATACTTCCTCCACGATGATGTTGTCGTTGGTGAACACGCAGATGGACGCGGCGACGTGCAGCGCCTTATCGGCGATCTCGCGCGCCGAAAGGTCGGTGTTCTGTATCAACGCGCGCGCTGCGGCAAGCGCGTAATTGCCGCCCGAGCCGATGGCGCACACGCCGTCGTCCGGGTCGATGACCTCGCCCGTGCCCGACAGGATCAGCAGGCTTTCCTTGTTCGCCACGATCATCATGGCTTGCAGCTGCCGGAGCACCTTATCGCCGCGCCAGTCCTGCGCGAGGTTCACCGCCGCGCGCTCGAGGTTGCCGCCGCACTGCATGAGCTTTTCCTCGAAGCGCTCGCACAGCGTGAACGCGTCGGCGACCGAGCCCGCAAAGCCCACCGCCACCTGCCCGTCGAGGATGCGGCGCACCTTCTTCGCCGAGTTCTTGAAGATGGTGTTCTCCCCCATCGTCACCTGACCGTCGCCCGCGATGGCGGTCACGCCGTTCCTGCGCACGGCGCATATGGTCGTTCCCATCATGCTCATAAACCGTTTTGCTCCTTTTCTGTCGTAGATATCCAGTCGATGATGTCTCTGGCGACCGCCGCGTCCAGCAGCGCGGGCGTCGCGTACTCCGACACCGTGCCGCGATAGCGCTCGTCGCCCGTATAGCGCATCAGCAGATGATTGAGGTTCGGATAATGCTTGTAGTCCACAAAATCGCGTTCGCCAAGCGCTTCGCGCCACGCGTCCATGCCGATAGCGTCGCGCACCTGAAAATCCGCGCCGCCGTTGAGAATGAGCGTCGGCAGCGCAAGGTCGAGAAGCGCCGCCGGCATGTCGGTCGGCATGGTGTTGAAATACGGCGTATCGCCGCCTTGCAGCTCGGCGGATTCCTCGCCAGCAAGCTCCTTTTGCTGCGCGGCGACGACCTCCAGCAGCGTCCTTGGCGAGCCGCACAACAGCAGCATGCCGGAGAACGCGCCGCCCGACAGCCGCGCGATCTCGGGCGCGAGCATCGCGCCGAGGCTGTGCCCGCACAGGTAAATATTGGCAATCCTATCGTCCGCACGCAGCAGCGCAGCCGCCGCCAGCGCGTCGTCCACCATCTCGTCATACACGGAAAAATCGGCGTAATCCTCGCTCGATGCGATCTTTTCGCCGTAGACCAGCGTGCGCTTGTCGTACCGCAACGAGGCGATACCCGCCTCCGCGAGCGCGTAGGCAAGGTCGCGGAACATTTTGGTGCGCCCGATCGTCTCGTCCCGGTCGTTGGGCCCCGAACCGTGAACCAATAACACGGCGGGCACGGGCGCGCCCGCGTCCTTGGGCAGCGTCAGCGTGCCGGGGAGCGCCCACTGGGTATCTTTTCCAATCACGACCTCGGTTTCCGTCGCGCCGTCCGGCAGCGAAAGCGCCGCGAACTCCACGTTTTCGATTTCGGGCGCGGGCGACACGAACAGCCCCGCAATCTTGCCGTTTTGGTCGTACGTCACGGTCGCCGTCAAATCATTGCCCGTCATGAGCATGTGCACGGCGTGCACGGAATACGCCTCCACTTGGGCGACCGTCTCGCTGTGGAAGCCGACGAACTCGCCGCCCAGCGCGCGCATCTGCCCCCACAGCAGCGCAAGCTGCGCCTTGGGAAAGGCGTTTTGCATGGTATCGTCAAACTGCGCAAACAGCGCGTCGTCCTGGTCGCCCGCCATGAGCGCGGTCAGGAATGCGCGCGCGGAACTGTCCGTCACCTCGGCAAACGCGCATGAAAAGAGCAAAACCAGCGACAACAGGAAGCAAAATCCGCGTTTCATCTTCATCCCTCCCACGCAAAGCATACCACAAACGGCTTATCCCTGTCGAGTCTGTGCCGCCGTAATGTCCAAATCGGCGGCTATCTCCCGCACAACCGCGAGCGCGCGATCGGCAATCGCCTCATAGCGCTGCTGCTTGTTGCGGATGCGCGCAGGCGGCGCGTCCATCAGCCCGAACGTCGCGTTCATGGGCTGAAAATTGCGGTTGGCGGCGGACACATAGCAGCCCAGCGCGCCGATGGCGGTGCTTCTGGGGAACGTAATTTCCGGCAAGCCAAGCATGCGCCGCGCAAGCGACACCCCGGCGACCAGCCCGCTCGCCGCGCTCTCGACATACCCCTCCACGCCCGTCATCTGCCCCGCGAAATACAGCCCGGGGAGCGAGCGCATCTGGTAGCTCGCGTCCAGCAAGCCGGGGCTATTGAGGAAGGTATTGCGGTGCATCACGCCATAGCGCGCGAACGTCGCGTTTTCCAGCCCGGGAATCAGCCCGAACACGCGCTTTTGCTCGGGGAATTTGAGGCGCGTCTGGAAGCCGACGAGGTTGTACAGCGTCGCCGAAGCGTCGTCCTGCCGAAGCTGCACGACGGCGAACGCCTCTTTTCCGGTGCGCGGGTCGAAAAGACCCACCGGCTTCATCGGCCCGAATGCCAGCGCCATATGCCCCCGGCGCGCCATCGACTCCACCGGCATGCAGCCCTCAAACACCGCGTCTTCCTCGAACCCGTGCACGGGCGCGGTCTCGGCGGTCAACAGCGCGGCAACGAACGCATCGTATTCCTCGCGCGTCATCGGGCAGTTGAGGTAATCCTCGCCGCGCCCGTAGCGCGAGGCGCGGTAGATTTTGTCCATGTCCAGCGATTCCGCCGTGACGATGGGCGCGGCGGCGTCGTAGAAATGCAGCGTCCCGACCTCGGGCTTGGCGGATATGGCGTTTGCCAGCGCGTCCGAGGTCAGCGGTCCCGTCGCGACGATCGCGGGCGGCGCGGGCATTTCCGAAACCTCCGCGCGCACGATCTCAACCAGCGGATGGCTCTCCAAAGCGTCGGTGATATGCCCGGAAAACGCTTCCCTGTCCACCGCCAGCGCGCCGCCGGCTGGCACGCGCGCCGCGTCCGCCGCGCGCATGACGAGCGAGGACAGCGCGCGCATTTCTTCCTTTAATAAGCCCACGGCGTTTTGCAGCCTGTCGGAGCGCAGCGAATTGGAGCAGACCAGCTCCGCAAAGCGCGGCGAATGGTGCGCCGGGCTCATGCGCGCGGGCTTCATTTCCATCAACCGCACGGGCACGCCCATGCGCGCGAGCTGCCACGCCGCCTCGCACCCCGCCAGCCCCGCGCCGACGACGGTCGCGCGGCGCTCACTCATCTTTTTCCTCGACCGGCACGCGGTGGCGGCACGTCTCGTTGGCGCATAGATGCCACGCGTCGCCCTTGCGCCCGCGCTTGAGCGTCATATAGCCGCCGCACTTCTCGCAGCGCTCGCGCACCGGCATCTCCCACGACACGAACGAGCACTCGGGGTATTTCTCGCAGCCGTAAAACTTGCGGTTCTTCTTGCTCGTCTTCTCCAGCAGCCGCGCGCCGCAGACCGGGCACGGCGCGTCGATATACACCAGCACGGGCTTGGTGTTGCGGCAGTCGGGGAAGTTCGGGCAGGCGAGGAACTTACCGTACCTGCCCATGCGGTAGACCATCTGCGCGCCGCATTTATCACAAACCACGTCGGACGGCTCGTCCTTGATGTGCACCTTTTCGATCGTCTGCTCCGCCTCTTTGAGCGTCTTCTCGAACGGCGGGTAGAACTCGCGCAGGATATCGCGCCAATCCTTGCCGCCCGCCTCAATGGCGTCGAGCTTGTTTTCCAGCCCGGCGGTGAACTCGGGGTCTACGATGTCGCCAAAGTAATTGGTCATCATGCTGGTCACCATGCGCCCCAGCTCGGTCGGGAACAGGCGCTTGTTTTCCCTTGCGACATACCCGCGCGCGATGATCGTCGTGATCGTCGGCGCGTAGGTGGACGGTCTGCCGATGCCGCGCTCCTCGAGCACGCGCACGAGCGAGGCTTCGGTGTATCGCGCGGACGGCTGCGTGAAGTGCTGCGCGACCTCGGTCTCCGTCACCGTCACAGCGTCGCCCACCGCGAACACCGGCAGCGTGGATTCCGCCGTTTCGGCGGCGTCGTCCTGACTCTCTTCATACACGCCCGTGAATCCGGCAAAGCGCTTGTGCTCGCCGATAAACCGCAGCCCCACGCCACCGCCCTGCACGTCCATCGTCAGGGTATCGTACACCGCGCTCGTCATCTGGCTGGCGATGAACCGCGAGTAGATCAGCCGATACAGCTGGAACTGCTCCTTGGTCAGCGAGCCTTTGATGTCCTCCGGCACGCGGCGAACGTCGGTCGGGCGGATCGCCTCGTGCGCGTTCTGCGCGTTGGAACGGCTCTTGTAGACGTTTGGTTCGGGCGGCAAAAACGCCTCGCCGAAGCGCTCGGGGATGTATTCGCGCACGGCGGCGAGCGCCTCGTCGCTGACGGTCACGGAGTCTGTGCGGATGTAGGTGACGATGCCCTGCAAGCCCTCGTTTTCAAGCTCTACGCCTTCGTAGAGCTGCTGGACGACCTGCATGGTCTTTTGCGTGGTGAAATTGAGCTTGCGCCCCGCCTCCTGCTGCAAGCTGGAGGTCGTGAACGGCGGCGCGGGCTGGCGCTTGCGCTCGCCCGGCTTCATCGCCTGCACGGCGAACGTCGCTTTCTCGATGCGCGCTTTGGCGGCTTCCGCCTGCTCAGCGTTCGTGACCGACGCTTTCTCGCCATCGAGCGTGGCGAGCTTGAGCTTGAACGTCGTCTTGCGCCCGCGCGCGTTGGGCAGCAGCGCCGTCGCCGTCACATCCCAGAATTCCTCGGGGATGAACGCCTCGATGTCCTGCTCCCTGTCCACGACCAGCCGCGTCGCCACGCTCTGCACGCGCCCCGCCGACAGCCCTTTTTTCACCTTCGCCCACAAAAGCGGGCTGATTTTGTAGCCCACCAGCCTGTCCAGCGCGCGGCGCGCCTGCTGCGCGTCCACCAAGTCCATGTCCAGCGGACGCGGGCTGGCGAGCGCGTTCTGAATCGCCTTTTTGGTGATCTCGTGGAACTCGATGCGGCACGGCTGCTCGGTGTCCATCGAAAGCGTCTGCGCCAGATGCCAAGAAATCGCCTCGCCCTCGCGGTCAGGGTCAGTCGCCAGAAAGATGCGCGACGCGCCCTTGGCTTCCTTGCGGATGCGCATGAGGATCTTGCCCCTGCCGTGAATCGTGATGTACTTCATGGCGTAGTCGTTTTCGGTGTCCACGCCGATTTGCGATTTGGGCAGGTCGCGCACATGCCCCTGCGAAGCCTCCACCTTGTAGCCCTTCCCCAGAAATTTTGCGATCGTGCGCGCCTTCGCGGGCGATTCCACGATCACGAGTTTATACGCTGCCGCCATGTTCTTCCTCCACCTTATCCGTATTTATCTTGCGAGCCTGTACGCGCGCCCCGGAAGCTTTTCCAGCTTGCCGTACATTTCAAGAATCGTCAGTTGCGCGCCGAGCGCGTCGGACGTGAGCCCCGTCTCGGTCATCAGTTCCTCGAACGTTTTTTCCTCATAAAACAGCGCGCGCAGCACGGGGTCGTCGGGCATGTCGCTTTCTTCCTGCGTTGCGACGGGCTGCAGCGTCCAGCGCATTTCCGAGAGGATATCCTGCGCGCAGGTGCACAGCACGCCGCCCTCGTGCAGCATTTTCAGCGGGATGGCGCTGCCCGGCGCGTCCACCTCGCCCGGGAGCGCGAACACCGTGCGCCCTTGATTGAGCGCGTGGTTGACGGTCGAAAACGAGCCGCTTTTCTCGCGCGCCTCGGTCACGAGCGTCGCGTGCGACAGCCCGCTGATGACGCGGTTGCGGTACGGGAAATGGTACGGCTGCGGCGGAGCGTCCAGCGCGAACTCGCTGACGATCGCGCCGCCCGACGCGACGATTCTGTCGGCAAGCTCCTTGTTTTCCTCGGGGTACACCCTGCCGATGCCGCAGCCGAGCACCGCCACCGTGCGCCCGCGCGCGTCGAGCGCGCCCTCGTGCGCCGCCGTGTCCACGCCGCGCGCCAGCCCGCTGACGACCGTCACGCCGACCTCCGCCAGCTCTCTCGCGATGCGTCGGGACTGCGCTTTGCCGTAGCGCGTCGCGGCGCGCATGCCGATGACCGCGACGGCGAATTCCTCCGCGCGCATGTCGCCGCGCACAAACAGCACGTCCGGCGGGTCGGCGATGTGCGACAGCAGATAGGGGTACTGCGGAGAACCGAGGAACAGCGCGTGCGCACCGTATCGCTCGAGCTGCGAAAGCAAGCCCTCCAGCCCCGCGTCGCGCCGCGCCTTGAGCGCGCGGTACACGTTGTCGCCCAGCGTATCTCGGTGGCGCTCGCCGAACGTCTCATACAGCGCCTGCGCGCCGCCGAGCGCGTCCGCCAGCCGCATGCGCGCGTTGAGCCTGTCGATCGGCGCGTCCGCCAGCCAGATTCGACAAAGCTGCTCTTTCGTATACGTCAACCGCATCAACTCCAATACTTTCCGTCCATCGAGCGATACTGCACCGCCTCCGCCATGCACGCGGGCGTGACCGTTTCCTCGCCGGACAAATCGGCGATCGTCTGCGCGACGCGGCGCAGGCGGTCGTAGGCGCGCATGCTCATGCCGAACCTGTCCATCGCGAGCGTCAGCAGCTTGCGCGCTTCCTCCGTCATCAGGCAAAACGCGTCCAGCGCGCTTGCCGGAAGCTGCGCGTTACAGTGGTACGGCGTGCCCGCGAACCTTTGCGCCTGCCTGTCCCGCGCGCGCTGCACGCGCTCGCGCACGGCGCGCGTGCCCTCGGCGGCGGGCGCGGACGCGACCTCGGCGACCGGCACGGCGTCCACCTCGACTTGGATGTCGATGCGGTCCAGCAGCGGTCCCGACACGCGGGCGAGGTATTTACGGATCTCATGCTCCGAGCAGCGGCACTTTTTCATGCGGCTGCCGTAAAAGCCGCACGGGCACGGATTCATGCTGGCAACCAGCATGCAGCGGGACGGGTACTGCGTGCGCGCGCGGACGCGCGAGATCGTCGCCACGCCGTCCTCCAGCGGCTGCCGGAGCGCCTCGAGCGCCGAACGCGGGTATTCGGGCAGCTCGTCCAGAAACAGAACGCCGTTGTGCGCCAGCGAGATCTCGCCCGGCGCGGCGTTGGAGCCGCCGCCCACCAGCGCGGGCATCGACGCGGAATGATGCGGCGTGCGGAAGGGACGCTCGGTCATCAGCCCCGCGTCCGGCGGCAGCAGCCCCGCGACGCTGTGGATGCGCGTCGTTTCAAACGCCTCGTCGAGCGTCATTTGCGGCAATATGCCCGGCAGGCAGCGCGCGAGCATCGTTTTGCCGCTGCCCGGCACGCCGACCATCAGCAGGTTATGTCCGCCCGCCGCCGCGACCTCCAGCGCCCGACGCGCGCCCTGCTGCCCGCGTATCTGCGCAAGGTCGCAGCGGATGTCCTGCGCGGACAGCAGCGCTTCATAGGCGACCTGTTCCTGCGCGGGGATGGGGTCGCGCCCGCAAAGGTGCGCGACGGCTTCCGAAAGCGAGCGCGCGGGGTGCACGTTCAAGCCCTGCACCGCCTGCAATTCCTTGGCGTTCCCGGCAGGCAGGATGATGTCCCGGATACCGTGCGCCTGCGCGCCCAGCGCGATCGCCAGCGCGCCGCGCACCGGCACGAGCCGCCCGTCGAGCGCAAGCTCGCCCACCAGCAGCGGTTCGCTCTGTACGCGCGCCGCCGCCTGACGGCTCGCGAAGATCAGCGCGACGGCAATCGACAGATCGAACGCCGCGCCCTCCTTGCGCAAATCGGCGGGCGAAAGGCTGACGGTCGTCTGCCCCATCGGCATGGCAAAACCCGAATTGCGCAGCGCGGCGCTCACGCGGTCGCGGCTCTCGCGCACGGCGGTGTCGGGCAGCCCCGCCATCGCAAACACCTGCGCGCCCCCGCCGCCGGCGCAGTACGCCTCGACCGTCACAAGCTCGCCCTCGACCCCCGTCAGGGCAAAGCACAGCGTTCGCGCGAGCATGGGCATCCCCCCGTCTTTCGTAGCGTCAATACCAAATCCAGTTCTGGAATATGCGGACGGCTTCCATCCACGAGATGGGCGCCATCACGCCGCTGGCATACGGGAAATACGCGATGAACACGGCGGCGGCAAGCGCGATGAACCCCCATGCCGCCCATTTGCCGATTTTGGGCGCAACGTCATATAGCCAGTCAAAGCACAGCGCGATGCACAGGATGATGAACGGCACGCTGGTGAAGTAGTGGTAGATGTACGTCCCGCGCGGCACGAACATCCACGGAACGAACTGCGCGGCGTAGGAAATCAGCAGCAGCGCGGGGCGCATGTCGTTTTCCTTGGTGTGCAGCGCCGGAACGCCCGCGCGCACATGCCGCCAGATCATGACGCACAGCGCGACGACCGCCGCCAGCAGCCCGCCCCACCAGATGGCGAGGTTGCCCAGCGCCGTGATGCTCACCGCCATGCCGAACGGCTCGAACTTGCCTTGATGGTAGAAAATGGGCTGTAAGCACAGCGGCCACTCGTACCACGGCGAGGCGAACGGGTGATCCGCGCCGCGCCCCGGCTCGGAATGGTATTCCAGCATGCCCTGCGCCGCCTGCACGACGCGCTCGAGCGACACGCCGCCAGCCGCGCGGAAGTACGGGATATAGGACAGGTAGTAAATCAGCGCGGGAATGGCGACGAAGAACGCGAGGCAACACGCGAGCGTCAGCAGGATGCGCTTGTTGGCGGTCTGCGCGGCGACCTCGATGACGGCGTCGCGCGCGAACGGTGTCTCTGGCTTTTCCTTGCGTTTCCTCGGCTTATCCCTTTGCGCGAGCATCGCGCGCGCGCAAACGCCCTCGCGCCAGCGCCTGTACATCGACCAGAAGAAGACGACCGCCAGCCCAACGCCCGCGTAGCAGCCCGTCCATTTGCTGGCGACCGCCAGCCCGAAAAACAGCCCCGACAGCCCCAGCGGCACGAGCGTTTTCCAGAAGGGCACGGCGAAAAAGTCCATCAATACGTACCGGAACATGCAGTAGGACGCAAGGATGATGAACAGCACCACGAAGCTGTCGATGGTGGCGATGCGCGTCTGCGTGAAGTGCATGCAGTCCAGCGCCAGCAGCAGCATCGGCATCGCGGCAAGCAGCCGGCGTTTTGTCAGAAGTTTGCCCAGCATATACATGCCCGGCAGCATCAACACGCCGCAGAGCGCGCCCGCGAAGCGCCAGCCGAACGGCGTCATGCCGAAGATGGCGATCGCCCAGCTGATGAACACCTTGCCAAGCGGCGGGTGCGAAGTCTCGTAGGTGCGCAGCCCGTGCAGATGCTCGTAACCCGTGCGCGCGTGGTACATCAAAATACATGCTGTTGAACCACGAAGGCTCGTCGGTCATCACGGTTTGCTCGTCGATCAGCGCCTGCGCGTCTTCCAGCGCCTCCACGCCTTCTTCCAACACCAGCGACACCGGCAATACCTCGCCCGTGTCCGCGTCGCGGAACTGGATCTCCCAGATGTCGATGCCGATGTCCTTGGCGGTCAGCAGGATATAGCGCCCCTGCATCTCGCGCGTGGCGGCGAGGTAGGAGATCGCGCCCGGCTCGCCCGCCGTCTCAACGACGTACTTCCACTGGTAGCAGTCGCCGTCGGTCAGGCAGGCGTAGTACGCCTCGCCGTAGTACGCGCCGTCCTCGCTCGTCTGCAAGGTAAACTCCGAGTTCTGCGGCCAGTGGATGCCGCCGTAATACAGCGCCCGGAAACGCCGTGTTTCGCCCAAATCGAGCACCACCTGCTCGTCCCATTCATGCGCCGTCCAGCTCGTCTGCGGCGCTTGCGTCGCGCCGAGATTGACCAGCGCGAGCACGGCGTACAAAGCCGTCGCCGTCAGCATGATCAGCCAGTCTTTTTTGTCCATTCGCCTTGTCTCGGGCGGGTTGCGCAGCGTGCGCGCCGCGTGCGATTCCAGCGGCGCGTCCTGCCGCGTCGGCGCTTCGCGAGCGGCAGACAGCGGCGGCAGCGGCGCTCTGTCCGGGTCGGTGACGGCGCCGGACAGATACAGCGCGTAAGCCAGCGCCGCGCAGTTGAGCGCCGAGAGAAGATACTCCAGCGCGGCGGAATCGCTCTCGATGCCCGCCACGGGCGCTTGCAGGTGCGCCGCCGCGCCGCCGATGCGGATGTTTCTGTCCAGCACGAGCGACACGTTGAGGAACACCGTCGCCATCAGAAGGATGGCAAGCCATAGCGCGCGCCTGTCCTTTTCCAGCGCGTAAGCGACGAGGAACAGCGGCACGGCGGCGAACAGGTAGCGCTCGTGCATCATGCCGCCCAGCACGAACATCGCAAGCAGCAGCACGCCGCCCATGAACGGCAGATGCCGGATGGAGCGCCCGCGGAAGTAGACAGCGGCGGCGCAGACGACGCACACGCAGAGCATCAGCGCGCTATACGCGCCGTAGGTCATCGCAACGGGCAGCAGCGCGATTTGCGCGAGCACGCACAGCGCGATGTACGGCGCGGGCGCGCGCAGGTCTAGCAGCTTCTTATAGTCGCCTTTCGCGCGCCAGACCAGCCAGCCGAGCGCCGGCAGGAACAGGCAGATCGCTGTAAAGCGCAGACCGAAGGGCGCAAGCGTCCCGGCGGGCGTCCAGTTCTTGCCAAACAGGAAGTACAGGTTGCAGCCGTTGACCGAGGCGTAGCCGTACTGCCCCATCGTGTCGCCGTATAGTTCGAGCAGCCAGCCGACGCCGCCCATGTTCACCGAGAACGGCGCGATAACGGCGATCGCCAGCACAAGCGCCGCGCCCAGCCCAATCAGCATGTCGCGCAGCGTCTTTTTATCGAAATGCCAGACAAGCTCGCAAATCAGCGCCATCAGCCCCAACGGCCCGAACATCAACGCCTGCGGCTTCATGAGCACCGACAGCATGTATACAGGCAGCGCGAAGCGCCACTTGCCGTCCGCCGCGAAAAGCACGGTCAACAGAATCAGCAGCGTCAGCACGCTGTCGGTTTGCCCCCATGCGGCGCTGGTCGCAAACGCCATCGGCGAAAACGCGAACAGCATGGACAGCGCGGCGGCGGCGGTCGCGGGCAGGTACCGCTTTCCGATATAATAGAGCGTCAGCGCGATGCCGATATCGCAGAGGATGGGCGGCAGCTTGACCGCCAGCTCGCTCGCGCCCGCCCCGCCCGACAGCGCGTCGACCAGCCAGAGCACGAGCATATAGGCGGGCGGATAATCGCTGTGCCCCGCCCCGAGGTAGAAATTCGCAGGACCGCCCGCGCCCATGGCGCTCGCCCAGCCCCGGAAACAGCCGATGTCCACGTCGTACCCCGGAATCGTCCCGGCGATCAGCAGCCGCAGCCCCAGCGCGACCAGCAGCAGCGCGCCCAGTGCAAACGGCACGGCGCGCTCGCGCTTGTCATCGAGCGCTTTCATCTCGCGCATGCCGTCCATGTAACGCGCGAGGAACGCGCAGACGGCGCACGCGGCGAGCGCGACCGGCAGCAGCCACCGCCACGCGGGCGAAGGCTCGTCCGAGGCGGGCTGCGCGGAAGCGACCTGATACAGCTTCTGCAGCGCGTACCCCGACGGCACGCTGTCCACGCGCATGAGGCTCACGCTGTCGAACGTCGCCTCGCCCGTCGCCTCGCCCGAATACCCGCCGAGCCGCGCGAAGACCGTCAGCCGCGTCTGCGATTCGCCCGTTTGCCCGTAAAGCGCGATTTCGCGCCATTCGCCGCCGGTGTCGTACACAGCGTCCGACAGGGCGTTCACACCCTCGACCGACACGTTCGCGCCGTACCCGCCCGCGCAGTCCGCCTTGACGCGCGCGGTGAGCCTGTACATCGTGTTTGGCGACACCGAGACGATTTGCGCGAAACGCGCGTCGTTGGCGGCGTGGTTGACGATCGTGACAACGCCGTTCTCCGCGGAATACTCGGTGTACCCGGGCGTGGCGATCCACGCGTCGGTATACCACTGGCTCGGCAGCCCGGCGGCGTCGAGCGCCTCAAACTCGGTGTTGGCAAGCAGCTCCTCATACGTGCCGCCGCCCGAGCGACCGCCCGTAAGCAGCAAAACGGCGGCCGCGATCGCGACGAGCGCGGCGGCGATGATGATCCACAGTGTCTTTTTGTTCATGGTCGCTCCTCAAAACGCGCCGGGATAGTGGTTCACGCCCGCCGCCGTGATATCCAGAATATCAAAGCGCGCGTCGGGCTTGGGATGAAACCTTTGCATGTAGCCTTCCGCCGCGCGGCGCACCCTGCGGCGCTTGTCCGCGTCCACAGCCGCAGCGCCCGCGCCGATGCGCCCCGACGGGCGGTACTTGACCTCGAAGAACACGAGCAAGCCGTCTTTCCTTGCGATCAAATCGATTTCGCCGCCCGCCGCGCGGTACCTGCTAGCCACCACGCGGTAGCCATTCGCTTTCAGGTATCGCCGCGCGAGCAGCTCGCCCCGTATGCCGAGAAGGTATGCGTTCATACGTTGATAAAATGCCCGATGAAGCTGCGCCTATGCGCGGGGCACGCGCCGCACGCGCGGAGCGCGGCGATGTGCTCGGGCGTGCCGTAGCCCTTGTGCTTGGCAAAGCCGTACTCCGGATACAGCGCGTCGAGCAGCAGGCAATCCTTGTCGCGCGTGACCTTGGCGACGACGCTCGCCGCCGCGATCGAATAGGAAAGCGCGTCGCCGTGCTCGATGGCGCGCGTTTCGCCGGGCAACCCCAGCCCCGTCACGGCGTCCACCAGAAAAATCTGCGCGCCCGCGCCCTCCGCCGCGCGGCGCATGGCGTTCTTCGTCGCCTGCAATATGTTGATATCGTCGATTTCGGCGGGTGACGCTTTGCCTACGCCCACAAACAGCGCCGTTTGCAGGATCTCCTCGTAGACCTGCTCGCGCCGCGCGGGCGAAAGTTTCTTGGAATCGTCCACCCACGGCAGCAGCGGATACGGCGGCATCACGACGCACGCGGCGACCACGTCCCCGGCAAGCGGGCCTCTGCCCGCCTCGTCGATACCCGCCACGCGCATGCCCAGCGCCCACAGCGCCGCGTCGTGCGCGGCGAGCGCCTCAACCCTTTGCAGCCTGCTCTGTCGCATCGTCCTCTACCTTTTCCAGCGTGATGCGCCCCAGCTTGCCCGCGCGGAACTCGTCCAGCACCACGGCGCAAGCGCGGTCGATGTCGTATTCGCCGCCGCGCAGCAGAAAGCCGCGTCCCTTGCAGACCGCTTCCATCAGCGCCAGCCCCGAAAGCGTGGTATCCTTGACTTTGAAACGCTCGGCGACCGCATCGGGCGCGGCGGCGAGCAAGTCCGTCATGAGCGACAGCGCCAGCGCGTACACGTCGAGCACCTCGTCGCGAATCGTGCCGATGTAGGAAAGCCGCTTGGCGGCGAGCGCGTCCGACAGCCGCGGCCACAGCAAGCCCGGCGTGTCCAGCAATTCCAGATAATCGTTGACGCGCACCCACTGGTTGGCGCGCGTCACGCCCGGACGGTCGCCGACCTTGGCGACTGCGCCGCCGTGCAGCCGGTTGATCAGCGTGCTTTTGCCGACGTTGGGCACGCCCACGACCATCGCGCGCACCGTCTTTTTGATGCCGCGCGCGGCGGCGCGCTCCACGGTGTCCCGCGCCGCGCGGTCGATGAGCGAAAGTGCCTCGCCCGCCTTCGCCTGCGAGTTGACGGCGGCGCAAAAGCGGTATTCGTGCGCGCGGAAATACGCGAGCCAGCGCTGCGTCTCGCGCGCTTCCGCGAGATCCGCCTTGTTGAGCAGCAACACGCGCTGCTTGCCCTCGGTCAGCTGCGCAAGGTCGGGATTGCGGCTGGACAGCGGCAGCCGCGCGTCGCACAATTCGACGACGACGTCCACGCGCATGAGCTGGTCGATGAGCAGGCGTTTCGCTTTCGCCATGTGCCCGGGATACCAGTTGATCTGCATGCGAGCCTCTTTTTCCAGAATTTGTCATACAAACCCAATGTCGAGTTTTCCTTATAGTAATATCATGCTTTCCACTAAAAAGCAAGGAACATTTTCATATTTTACAGTTCGTTTGCACATGCTACCGGGCGAGGTGAACTGCATGCAGGCGATCATCATGGCGGGCGGCGAGGGCGTGCGCCTGCGTCCCATGACGCTCGACAGACCCAAGCCCATCGTCCCGCTGCTGGGCGAGCCGGTCATGGGCTACGCCCTCAAGCTCCTCAAAAGCCACCGCGTGACCGATGTGACCGCGACGCTCTATTACCGCCCCAAGGACGTGCGCGCCGCCTTCGGCAAGGGCGAGCGCTATGGCGTGCGCATGCGGTATCAGGAGGAAGCCGTGCAGATGGGCACGGCGGGCGGCGTGCTGCTGGCGGGCGCGCACGTCAAGGGCACGTTCCTCGTGCTCTCGGGCGACGGGCTGACAGACTGCGATCTGTCCGACGCGCTCAAATTCCACAAAGAAAAGGGCGCGCTGGCGACGCTCGTCGTCAAGCGCGTGCCCGTGCCGCTCGCATACGGGCTGGTGCTGACGGACGAAGGCGGGCGCATCAAGCGGTTCATCGAGAAGCCGGGCTGGCGGCAGGCGTATTCCGATTTGTGCAACACCGGGTTGTATATATTGGAGAGGCGGCTGTTGGACGCGATCCCCGAGGGCGTGCCCTACGACTTTGGCAAGCAGCTTTTCCCGGCGCTGCTCGAAAAAGGCGAGAAGCTGTACGCCTACGAAACGCCGGGGTACTGGTGCGACGTGGGCGATCAGGCGGCGTATCTGCGCGCCCAGCGCGACCTCATGGCGGGTAAAGTACGCGTCGCGCTGCCCGACTGCGTGCGCATTTCCGACGGCGCGTGGCGCGACGCTTCGGCGCGCGTGCATGAGAGCGCCGTGCTCGAGGACGGCTGCTACATCGGCGAGAACGCGATCGTCGGCGCGGGCGCGCGGCTGTCGCGCTGCTGCCTGTGGCGCGGCGCGCGGGTGCGCGAGAAAAGCGAACTGGCGGGATGCGTCGTCTGCGATCGCGCGACGGTCGGCGTTTCGGCGCGGCTGTCGCAGGATACCGCGCTCGCAGCAGGCGCGTCGGTCGGCGCGCGCGCGTTCCTCGCGCCCGGGGTGAAGGTCTACCCGTCGCTGCGCGTCGCGCCCGACGCGGTCGCGATGGAAACGGTCATCTACGGCGACTACGCGTGCCCGCGCTTTGAGGAAATCGCCTCGCCCCAGCAGGCGTGCGCGCTGGTTTCCGCGCTCTGCCGCGCGCGCCCCGCCAAACGCGTGGTATTGCAGCGCACCGAGGGCGCGGAGGCGCTCTATCACGTCGTGGCGGGCGCGCTTTTGCGCATGGGCGCGGACGTGATCCTCGCCGATCTCGGCACGCCCGGCATGCTCGCGGCGCTCGTGCGCGCGCTGCGCGCGGGGCAGGGCGTGTTCGTGCATCAGGACGCGCTCGACGCGCGCGATCAGCGCGGACTGCCCTATCCCCGTCCGGCGCTCGCCGCCGTCGAGCAGGCGGCGCTTCGCCGCGAGGGCGACCAGCCGAGCGAGCAGCCCGGTCAGACAAGCGCGTTCACGGGCGCGGTGGAGGTATACGCGGCAAGCCTGCCCGACGCGCCCGCCGCGTGCGCCGCGCTGCCCATCGCCGTCGTCTCGCAAAGCTCGCATATTCGCGCGCTCGCACGCGAGGTGCTGACCCGAAAAGGCATGAAAAACGCGCGCGTGACCGACGATCAGGCGCTGCTTCCCGGCGAGACGGGCTTTCTGCTCCCCTCGGACGGAACGCGCGCGCTGGCGTATGCGTCCGGCGTCACGCCGCCCGAGGAAACGCAGGCGCTGCTGCTGGCGCGCGCGCTCGCGAACGCGGGCGAGCAAACGCTCTATGCCTTTGACGGCTTGCCGTCGGCGGCGGAGACGCTCGCGCCCGTGCAGCCGCCGGACGGCAGCGAAGCCTGCGCGCGACAAACGCTGATGTGGTCGGACGGTCTTTCACGCATGCTGCTGACGCTGCCGCTGCTGATGGAGCGTCCGCTGGACGGCTTGCTCGCCGCGCTGCCCGCCGCGCACATGATATCACGCGACGTGCCCTGCCCCGCCTCCGGCAAGAGCCGCGTGCTGCGCGCGCTCGCGGATACGGGCGGCGACGTGACGCTCGGCAGCGGCGTGCGCATCCACGATATGCGCGGCACCGCTTCCATCCTGCCCGACGAAACCCGCGCGAGCGTGCGCGTCACGGCGGAATCGGCAAACGCCGAGTTCGCCTGCGAACTGTGCGATTTCTATTCGGACAGGGTCGCGAAAGCCGCGCGCGGGGAAACAGAATGATCCGCCTTGACGCGTTTTGGAAAAAGCCTTGACATCCTCGCGCGACAAACATATAATAACATCGTCGGGATGCTTCCTGAGGTGCCCGCCAGCCCTCTGTTTTTACCCACATTTCATATAACGGAGTCCGCGTCGGTATCATGGATGTCATGCCCCCGTGCCACGCACGCCAGGGGACGGCAGAAGGGTTCGCAGGACACCGGCCTGCTTAACATAGCGGGTGAAAAAATGGAGGACAGCGACACCTTGGGGCATTCGAAAAGAGCGCGGAGACGCGCTTTTTTGTTGCAAATTCAGCATACAAATCCAGTATGAATTTTACTACATTATCAGAGAACAAACAGACAAAAGCCTATTGACAACCCCTTGAAACAACGGTATCATGACAGCGAACACGAAACGATACGGACAAAGGAGCAGGACTATGAAAAACGCGAAACTGACGCTGGACAAGGATTATGTCATTTCCCCCATCGACGACCGCATTTACGGCTCGTTCATCGAGCACCTCGGGCGCGCCGTGTATTCGGGCATCTACGAGCCCGCGCATCCCACCGCGGACGAGAATGGCTTCCGGCGCGACGTGATCGACTTGGTGCGCAAGCTCGGCGTGCCCGTGACGCGCTATCCCGGCGGCAATTTCGTGTCGGGCTTCCAATGGGAGGATTCCATCGGCGACAGAAAATCGCGCCCGCACAAGCTTGACCTCGCATGGAAAACCACCGAGAGCAACGAAGTCGGGCTGCACGAGTTCGTCGATTGGGCGCGCAAAGCGGGCACAGAGGTCATGTACGCCGTCAACCTCGGCACGAGAGACCCCGAAGCGGCGCGCGACGTGGTGGAATACGCCAACCACAAAGGCGGCACCTACTGGAGCGACCTGCGCAGAAAGAACGGCGCGGAAGACCCGTTCGGCATCAAGCTCTGGTGCCTGGGCAACGAAATGGACGGGCCGTGGCAGATGGGCGCGAAAACGGCGTATGAATACGGGCGCGTCGCCAACGAAGCCGCCAAAATGATGAAATGGGTGGACGATTCCATCGAGCTGGTCGCCTGCGGCTCGTCCTCCTCGCGCATGCCGACCTTCGGCGAGTGGGAATACCGCATGCTCGACGAATGCTACAACAACATCGACTATGTGTCGCTGCACCGCTATTACGGCAACCCGCACAACGACACGCCCGATTTCCTCGCCAGCACGATGGATCTGGACGATTTCATCAAGACCGTCGCCGCCATCTGCGACGCCGTCAAGGGCAAGAAGCACCAGAAAAAGAGCGTGCACCTCTCGCTCGACGAATGGAACGTGTGGTATCACTCAAACGAGCAGGATCAGGAGCTGCACAAGCGCGAACCGTGGGGACGCGCGCTGCCGCTGCTGGAGGACGTGTACAACTTCGAGGACGCGCTGCTCGTGGGGCTGATGCTCATCACCATCCTCAAGAACGCCGACCGCGTGAAGATTGCGTGCATGGCGCAGCTCGTCAACGTCATCGCGCCCATCATGACGCGCGAGGGCGGCGGCGCATGGGCGCAGACCATCTACTATCCGCTGATGCAGGCGAGCGCGCTCGGGCGCGGCGACAGCCTGCTGACCAAGCTCGTGTGCGACAAATCCGACACCAAGCACTATACCGACGTGCCGATGGTGGACGCCGCCGCGACGCTTGCCAAGGACGGCAGCGTGACGATCTTCGCGGTCAACCGCGATCTGGAGAATCCCGTCGCGCTGGATTGCGACCTGCGCTCCTTCGGCGCGTTCCGGGAAGTATCGCACACCGTGCTGCACCACGACGACATGAAGGCGGTCAACACCGAGCAAAACCCCAACGTCGTCCAGCCCGCAGAGCAAAAAGCGCCCGTCATCGGCGAGCCCATCGTGCTGCCCGCGGCGTCCTGGAACGTCATTTCTCTAAAGAAATAACATAAATGCCCCCCTCCGAGGCGGTCGCGTGCCATAAAATAACATTTTGTTGCGAGTTTTGCTTGCATTGCGGTGCGTTTTGTATTATACTGCTCATGTATACATGCGCCCATTCGTTGATCGCTAAGATTTGAGGAGGGACTACGCTTGAAAAGAAAAGTGCTCCTATGCCTGCTGGCGCTTCTGATAGCGCTGCCGCTTGCGTCGTTTGCAACAACCACCGAGGAGACTGAAGTGCCCGCCTACGATCCAGGCGTGTTCTTTACGCACCCCGAACTGGGCGAGCAGATTCTGGTGGACTACCATCACGGTCAGCCTGAGATCATCATCTACGGCATGCCGTATTACGTGGTGGTCGACACGCAGGAAACGCCCTATCGCGGGCTGACGGCGAACGACATCAAGGTCGTAACCGAAGACATGCCCGACCCGTACACGGCGCTGGAACAGTTCTACACGAGCGCGACGACCGACGAGGACGGCAAGCCGCCCTTCGAGTTCGAGTACGCCGGTCTCCCGAAGGAGAACGTAGAAAAGCTCAACACGCTGCCCGAGGAAGACCGCTTCGACGCTCTCATGCTGCTCTACGGCTTCCGAGGCGCGGACGGCTACGACCTGCTCAAAGCTATGCCGGGCTTTGAAGACGTTGATACCGAAGCGCTCAAGGCGAACCACAAGGAATACACCGTCGTCATCGACGGCGTGACGTATCCTTACCGCATCATCATGTTCCGCGTGGACGAGATCGGCGGCGAATCGTATTACGAGCGCTATAATTTCGTTTACTACATGAACGAGTGGCGGCTGGCGCGCATCACGGTGGAGTACGTCGAGGGCTATGACGAGCGCGTGAAGGACATCTACGGCTCCGCCTTTGCGGTTGAAGCGCTCGATATCGGCGCGGACGACGCGGACGCTTTCCGCGGCGTTTCGTGGACGGCGACGCAGGAAGAAGTCATCGCAGCCGAGGGCGGCACGCTCGAAGGCAACACGCTCAAGAAAGGTCCGGTCACCATCTACAAGCTGCAAGCGGATCTGTCCTACGTCTTTGACGACGACGGCAACCTCCTCTACCGCGAATACACACTACCGGACGATGGCGACGTTTCCTTCACCTCCGCGTTCGTGTCGCTGTACATGCGCTACGTCGATCCCATCGAAATCGACGCGGGCAAGAACAAAACATGGGTCATGGAAGACGTACGAATCGAATTGATTCACGACGAGCACAATTCGACGATTCGCTTCATCCCGCGCACGGACAGCTAATATCACAGTATAAAAGAGCGCCCTGTCACGAAAAATGACGGGCGCTCTTTTCATATGCGCCGCTCAGCGTTCATACACTGGCACGGAATAGGAACGGGAGGTAGGGCGTGCATGGTTCACCATCTGTTCGCGGGCAGCAACACCCGCGCGGGATATATCGGGTTTCTGGGAAGCCTACTGCCGAGGGAAGACACGGCGCACGTTTACTATATCAAGGGCGGACCGGGCGTTGGCAAATCCAGCCTCATGCGCGATATCGGGCGCGCGCTGGAGCGCGAGGACGGTTTGGTGGAATACTTTCATTGCTCGGGCGACCCCGAGAGTCTGGACGCGGTGGTATCGCACGCGCGCGGCGTGATTCTTGCGGACGGCACGGCGCCGCACATGCTCGACCCGCGCCTCCCAGGCGCGCTGGACAGCATCGTGGATTTGGGGCAGTGCTTCGACACGCGCGCGCTGATGGCGGCGCGGAGCGAGATCGACGCGCTGAATGCCGACGTTGCCCGCCTGTACGCGCGCGCGACGCGATACCTTGCGGGCGCGGACGCGGCGCGGCGCGATACCGCGAGCATATACCACGAAGCCGTGGAGCGCGGCGCGCTGAACAGTCTGCGCGCGCGGCTGACGGAGCTGATCCCGTCCGCGCCCGAGGGCGAGCCACGGCGGCTGTTCGCGCAGGCGATCACCTGCCGGGGCGTGCTCAACTACATGGACGACGCGCTGACCGGCCGCGTCGTCAGCCTCGATCTGCCGTGGGGCTATCGCCCGGGCGAGATCCTAGCGCCCGTCATTTCCGCCGCGAGCGCACGCGCCGTCACCTGCTCGGTGTATTACGACCCGCTGGACGCGGAGCAGCCCTCGCATGTCGGCTTTTCCGGGTTCACGGTGACTAGCTGCGTCGTGCCCGACGCCGAACGCGCCGCGCTGCCGTTTGACGCGGCGTTCCTGCGCAGGCAAAGCAGCGCGATCGCCTTCAACCGCGCCGCGCACGACCTGCTCATCAATCAGGCGGTGGAATGCCTCGCGCAGGCGAAGGATAAGCACGACGCGCTCGAACGGCTGTATGTGGACAGCATGGACTTTGGCAAATGGGAGCGCGCGCGCGACGACATCTGGGCGCAAATCGCCGCCTTGTTCCCGCCGACGCGCACAAAAAGCCCCCTCGCGGAATAAACTGTCCCTGAGGGGGAATCGCCATGACGCTGTCGGAATTACGCGCGAAGGACGTTGTGAACATACAGACGGGCAAGCGCCTCGGGAAAGTGATTGATTTGGAATTCTGCGAGCGCGACGGCTGTATCACCGCCATCGTCGTTCCGGGGGAAACCAAATTTTCGCAAATGCTCCGGGGCGAAAAGTGCGGCGTCGTCATTCCATGGCAGCGTATCTGCCGGATCGGCGACGACATCATTCTGGTCGAACTGGAGCCGGGAGAAACGCCGGAGGAATGACCGCTATCGATTATTCAAACTCGATAAACTTCTTGAGCTCGGCAATTTCATACGCCATATCCTCGGCGACGACCACGCGGTGCATGCTGATCGTCGCCATGTGATATTCGCCCATCGGCGAGCGCATTTGCTCGGGCAGCTTGATTTCGTCCATCATCACGGCGATCATGACCGAGGTCAATTCGTTCATGGTGATGTTGGTGTCGAGCATGGGCAGCGCGGCGTCCGCGAAATCCATCAGCCCGTCGGAATTGAGCAGCATGATCTTATCCATGCAGGCGATCAGCACGCGGCGCTGACGCTCGGTGCGGTTCAAATCGCTGCGCTCGTCGGACGGGTCGCGATTGCGCATGAATTGGGCGGCGGTCACGCCGTCCATTTTTTTCAGCCCCGGTTCGGTAAAGAGCACGCTGCCGTCGGGGTGGCGCATACCCGCAAGGTCGTAATCGTAAATCATGACCTCCAAGCCGCCCAGCGCGTCGATGATCTCGTTCATGCGGGTAACGTCGATAGCCGCGTAATAACGGATGTCAGTCTCAAACAGCTCGTTGACGACGTCCAGCGACATGCGCGGACCGCCGAAGTAGAGCGCGGTGCAGAGCTTGTTCCTGCCCAGATTGTCCGGCAGGGTCACAAGGTAATCGCGATCGATGCTCGCCATGCGCGTTTCCCCGGTGTCTAGGTTGACGCTGCCGATGATCATCGCGTCCGAGCGCCCCCAGCCGGTGTCGCCCGCGACCTGCGCCGCCTGCTCGTCCACGCCCATGAGCAGCACCGTCAGCGTATTGCTTCCCGCCGCCAGCGCCATAGACGGAACGGCGAGCAAAAGTACCAGAATCAGAACAGTCCATCGCTTCATTCGGGTCGCGCGCCTCCTGTCAATCATTCCGTGTCAGTATACCGCAATTCACCCGTGTGCGCAAGCGAGCATCAAAGGGTCGCGACCAGCACCGCCTTGATGGTGTGCAGCCGGTTCTCCGCTTCGTCGAACACCTTGCTGTATCGGGAACGGAAGACCTCGTCGGTCACTTCCATTTCGCGGATGCCGTGCTTGGCAAAAACCTCTTGGGCGACCGTCGTTTCCAAATCATGGAAGGACGGCAGGCAATGCAGGAACACAACATCGGGGTTGCCCGTGGCGTGGAGCGTGTCCATCGTCACGCGGCAGGGCGCAAGCAGCGCGATGCGCTCGGCGAACTTGTCCTCCTCGCCCATCGACACCCATACGTCGGTATACACAACGTCCGCGCCCGCGACGTCCGCCATATGCTCCGAGAGCGTCACGCTGCCGCCCGTTTCGGCGCAGAGCGCGCGCATGCGCGAGACAAGCTCCTCGCTCGGAAAGAGCGCCTTAGGTGCGATGGCGGTGAACTGCATACCCAGCTTGGCGCAGATGATCATCAGCGAATTGCCCATGTTGTTGCGCGCGTCGCCGAGGTAGGCGAGCTTGCATTCGGAAAGCGGCTTTTTTGCGCGCTCCTCAATCGTCATCAGGTCCGCGAGCACCTGCGTCGGATGATACAAATCGGTCAGCCCGTTCCAGACCGGCACACCGGAATACTCCGCCAGCAGCTCGGCGGTTTCCTGTTTGTACCCCCGGAACTCGATGCCGTCGTAGAACCGCCCGAGCACGCGCGCGGTATCCTCCAGCGACTCTTTCTTGCCCATCTGGCTGCCGGACAGGTAGGTCGCGCCCGCGCCCTCCTGCATGGCGGCGACCTCGAAGGCACAGCGCGTGCGCGTCGAAGTCTTCTCAAAAATCAGCACGATGTTCTTGCCGTCCAGCAGCTTTTCGCGGCTGCCGAGGCGCTTTTTTTGCTTGAGATCGCCCGCGAGCGCGAGCAGATAGCGGATCTCATCCGGCGAATAATCCATGAGCGTAAGCAGGGAGCGCCCTTTTAGGTTGATTGGCATGCCATTGTCCTCCTGTCGGCAATCATGCGTCAGCACCGCCCCATCATAACAGGAATTGGCGTTTCTTGCAAGAAAAAAGCGCGGCGAGCGATTGTCTTCCTGCTCCCGCGCCTATACCCGCACGCTTATGCGAGACTTCCCCGCCACATGCCCGTCAGCCCGCCGCCAGCAACGCCCATCGCGAGGTCGGCGACATACGCGGTCACGCCGGGCTGCTGCCCGGTCAGCGCGGCATACGCGAACACCCCGAGCGCCATGTACGCGATGCCGACCACCGCGCCGCGCAGCATGCCGTTGTCGCCGCCCTTTTGCACGGCTCGGGACACGCCGATAAAGATCGCCGCCAGCTTGATCAGCTGATTGACGACGCGAATCACGCCGTCCGACGGGTTCAGCCATGCAATCAGCAGCGCGAACACGCAGACGGCGGCGGCGGTGAACAGGATCGCCATCACAACGCCCATGAGCAAGCCCGCGCCCATCCCCTTGCGCGCGCGAACACTCGTCCTCATCAAAAAGCACCCCCTCTGGACGCTTTGTATGCCAGAGAAAGGTGTTTTATGAAAGTATGCGCGAATCAGACCAGCGCTTCGGCGTCGTTTTCGACGGAGACTTCCTCAACGTTGCGAACCGCCCAGCGCGCGATCACCAATTCGGTGTTTTTCTGGCTGACGGAGAGGATGAGCGTGTCGTCGCGGATGCCGGTGATCGTGCCGTAGATGCCGCCGATGGTGCAGATGCGGTCGCCCACCTTGAGCGCCTTGAGCATTTCCTTGGCTTTCTTGTCCTTCTTGCGCTGCGGGCGAATCAAGAAGAAATAGAAGACCACGACGATGAGAATCAGCGGGACAAAAGAGCCCAGCAGCGTCGCCGCGGGAGAGACCTCGCCCTCGGCGACCGCCGCGCCCGTCTCGGCGACCGCGCGCGAGATGTTGAATAACCAGTCCATCAGCATTGAGATAACCGCCTTTCCTGTAAATCAGTCCACGGTACAGTATTATAACAAGATTTTTCCCGTTTCGCAACCATAGAATGCGGCGGAAATGCGTTCGCGCGCATTTTCCGATCGGCGGACTCCCTTATTTCACAGTGATGACGGCGATATCTATATGAAGGAATATCCGATTGAACCTGCCGCGTTAATCGTACAGCATCTCTGTGGAGAAGGTGATGCCGTTCGCGTCAGCGTATTCCTCGGCATACGAACCCGCCTCGCCGTGGATGATAAGGTCTGGGTGATGATAAGAAAACGCGTTATCAATCGCCGTGACGCTCGCGGGGATATAAGCGTCCGTTATGCCGATGCAGCCATCAAATGTAAGCTGTCCTATCTTCTTTATACCATCGGGAATCACTAAATCACCCATGAAGCCACTGCAATTGAAGAAAGCCGCTGGACCAATACTTGTCACGCTCTTTGGAATTAACAAATCACCTGTGAAGCCACTACAGCTAGAGAATGAAGAATTTCCGATACTTGTCACACTTTCAGGAATTACCAAATCGCCTGTGAAGCCACTGCAACCATTAAACGCATAATCCTCTATGCTTGTTACACTCTCGGGAATCACCAAATCGCCTATAAAACCGCTACACCAATGGAATGCCCATGACCCAATGCTTGTCACCCTCGCTAGCATAACTAATTCCCCTGTGAAGCCACTACAGCCACCAAACGCAGATTCGCCAATACTCGTCACACTCTCGGGGATTACCAAATCACCCGTGAAGCCGCTGCAATTAGCAAACGCATGGTCACCAATGCTCGTCACACTCTCGGGGATTACCAAATCGCCAGTGAAGCAGTTACAATCACTAAACGCAGATTCTCCAATGCTTGTCACGTTATTGGGTATCACCAATTCCCCAGTAAAGCCACTGCAACTAGAAAACACACCAGACTCAATGCTCGTCACGCTCTTGGAAATCCTCAAATCACCTGTAAAACCACTACAATAAGTAAACGCACAACAGCCAATGCTAATCACGCTCTCGGGGATTACCAAATCGCCCGTGAAGCTACTGCACTCATAGAACGCAGAGTCTCCAATACTTCTCAAGCCCTGTGATAACACTAAATTACCATTAAAGCCGTCGCAACCATAGAACGCAAATCTCCCAATGTCAATTACGAAATCCGGAATCACTAAATCACCAACAAAGCTACTACAACCTTCAAACGCACCTTCACCAATACTCGTCACACCTTGTGGAATCATTAAATCCCCTGTGAAGCCAGCACAATATGAGAATGCAAATTCTTCGATAATCTCAATGTTTCTTGAAATCATTAAATCACCTGTAAAGCCGTTGCAGCCACTAAACGCACGAACGCCAATGTTTATCACACTATTCGAAATCATCAAATCGCCTGTAAAGCCAGAACAGTCACAGAATGCATAATCACCAATGGTCTTTACGCCTTCTGGAATCACAAAATTACCAGTAAAGCCACTACAGCCAAAAAACGCATGATTTCTAATACTCGTCACGCTTTGTGGAATCACTAGGCTACCCGTAAAACCAGAACACTCGTAAAACACTATGCTCTCAATACTCGTAATACTATCTGGGAGAATCAATCTACCAGAAAAACCGCTACATCTATTAAATGCGGCTGAATCTATGTTCTTTACGCTGTTTGGAATTACCAAATCACCAGTAAAACCACTACAGCCATAAAACGCATAGCTGCCTATATTCGTCACACTCGTAGGAATAATAAGTTTTCCTGTCAAGCCACAGTTGTAAAACGCTGAACCTCCGATGCTTGTCACGCTCTCGGGAATGTATAGATCGCCCGTGAGGTCGCTGCGTTCATTGAATGCGCCATCTGCGATACGGCGCACGGGATACCCGTCAATTATCGGCGAAATCCACATGTTCTTGTTTGTCCCGACGTACCCGGTAATCGTAATAGAATTATCCGTTTTATCAAAAAAGTAAGCGAAGTCCGTTACCAAGTTGTACTTCCTGACGAGCGTAATGTCCGACTGGACGGTTTCGCTGACGTTCTCGTTTGCGTCCGTCACCCACGCGCGAAGCGTATACTTGCCGGGTACGTCCGTCTGATAGCGGAATAGTGGCGCTGCGACCGTATCCGCACATACGCTCTCGCCATCCTTGAACACCTCGCAAGCGTACGCCATTTCCATTGTGCCGCCGCGCGTCGCGATATGCCATACGATGCTTTCGCCAAGCGGCACATACGCATTTTCCGCCGTAACGGAAAGCAGCACCACCGGTTGCCCGACGCGGACTTCGCCGCCCGTCATGGCAGATACTGCGCAGTGTATGTCGGTCACAGAAACTTCCAGCGTATAAACGCCGTCTTCCGAAAACGTATGGCTAAAAACGTTGCTCTCGCTCTCCGAACGCGCCGCGACCTGTCCGTCTCGGTAGAGTATGTACGCGTAGGTGAACGGCGTGTGGTTGCCCGTGGTTTCGACCGTCCACATGACAGTATCGCCAGCATCCGCCACAACGGCGGAAGGCGTGATGCCCGTGACGGATACGCCGAATAGCACCGCGCGCACTTCCGTAATGGTGAACCCGTGTTTTGTCACCACGCCGTCGCTGGTCAGCCGAATGCTGAACGTGCTGCCTTCCACGCGAACCGTTTGTCCGGCGAGCGCCGTACCGCTGTACTGCCCGACCTCCGCGCCGCTCTTGTCAAGAATCGTGATAACGTCAAAATTGCTTTCGGTTTCCGTATCTTGCGAGAACACGACGTCCAACGCGTCCGCGCCTTCGATTTGGTATGTCCACGTATTGTCTTCGTTGTTGGCGTAAGGGTGGTCAGATTCGGGATAAGGCTCACGTATATAGCCATTGAGCGCCGCCCAGCGATAGGCGTAGGTATTCTCTTGTGCGGTAACGGTCAGACCGTCGAGCGCTTCAAATGCGCTGTCGGCGATATAGGTGACGCTCGCGGGCAACGCCACCGCCGTCAAACCGCTGCCGACAAAAGCGCGCTTGCCGATGCGCTCCAACCCGTCCGGCAAGACGACCTCCGTAAAGCCCCGCGCGTTCATGAACGCCTCGTCCTCGATCGCTTTGAGCGAGTCGGGCAGGCGCAGCACCTCCGCCGACGTTGCGGACAGAGAGCATATGCCGAATAACGCCAACGCGAGGAGCGCCGCGAGAGAGATGCGGAAACGCTTCATCGTATGACACCCTTTCAACGCACAGTATTATCCAGAAAATAGTATACCACAAATACATTCTCATTGCAAGCGGAAGCCATCGTTTTGACAAAGCGCGCGGCATTTGCTATAATGCCACACGGCGCAGTCGGCACTCGCAAGGGGCTGAACAGCCGGTTTCACCGTTTCCCGAACGACGTCAGGTATCTTGACAGAACTTGAACGGAGGCATCGTATGAACAGGACTTCCATTGTCCGCCTCGCGACGGCGGGGCTGCTGGTCGCGCTGATCGTGCTGCTGGGCGTTACAGGGCTCGGCATGTTCAACGTCGGCGTGGTGTATGTGACGATTCTTTGCGTGCCGGTCATTATCGGCACGCAGCTCATGGGGCTGCGCATGGGGCTTGTGCTGGCGCTCTGCTTTGGCACGTACAGCCTTGTCACCGCGCTGCAAGCGCCCTCGGCGCTCGTCACGCCGCTGCTGGCGCGCGGCGTGGGCTGGGTGGTCGCGCTGTGTTATCTGCCGAGACTTGTGATTCCCGTCGTCACGCACGCGGTCTTCCGGGCGGTGCAGAAGCGCAAAAGCAGGCTCGCCGCCATCGCGCCGTCAGCAGTGCTCGGGTCATTGACGAATACCGCTCTCTATCTGGGCTTGATGCTCGCGGAGTACCTGCTCGTCGGGCTGGACGCTGCCGGGCTGCTGGCGACCATCGCGGGCATATCGCTGACGGCGGGCGTGCCCGAGGCGATCGTCGCGGCGCTGATCGCCGTGCCGGTCGTGCACGCGCTGGACAAATCGGGCTACGCCAAGCGGCTCTCGGCGTAACCGACTACAAGGAGCAACCATCGCATGAAGTATCTACGCAGGCTTGTCTGGTACCTGGCGACGCGGCTGCTCGTGCTTTGCTGCGTGCTGGGCTTGATGACGATGGCGTTTTACTTCGCGATGAACGCGACCAATATCTACATCATCCTCAAAGAGGGCATGGCAAAGCGCGCGCAGGTCGTGATGATGGCGGAGGACGAAAGCACGGTGCAGAACTACTTCACCGCGACCTGCATCGCGTCCGACCGCGTGCTGTCCATCGCCAGAAACGGCGAATCGCCCTATATCCTCTACGACGTGACGGGCTTTGACCACAGGCTGTCGCTGGAATGGGTCTGGTGCTGGCCGTGGGAGGACACCGCGCGCGCGACGATCGTCGAGAGCATCCCGTCCATCGACGGCAAGGTGATCGCTTCCTATAAAGAGCAGCTTTCCGAGGCGGAATGGCGCGTGCCCGAATGGCAGAGCGCGCGGTATTCCGTCGTGCTGTCGCGCGAGAACGGACAGTGGCGCATCAAGAACCTGACGTTCGTGGCGCGCGTAACGCCATGACGCAAGCGCCCATCATCGCGCTCGCGCCCATGGCGGGCGTGACGGACTGGCCCTTTCGGCTTTTATGCCGCGAGCAAGGGTGCGACGCGGCGACGACCGAGATGGTCAGCGCCAACGGGCTTTGCTGCTCGCCCAAGGAGCACAACGCCTATCGGTTTCTGCTCGCGACCGCCGAGGGCGAAACGCCCGCCGCGCAGCTTTTCGGGCACGAGCCGTATTACCTTGCGAAAGCCGCCGACGCGCTCACGTCAATCGGGCGCTTTTCGGCGCTGGACATCAACATGGGCTGCCCCGCGCACAAGGTCACATCGGGCGGTTCTGGCTCGGCGCTGATGAAAACGCCCACGCTCGCGCGCGAGGTCGTCCGCGCTGTCAAGGGCGCGACGCTGCTGCCCGTCACGCTCAAAATGCGCCTCGGGTGGGACGAAGACAGTCAAAACGCCGTCGAGATCGCGAAAATGGCGCAGGACGAGGGCGTATCGGCGATCACCGTGCACGGGCGCACGCGCGCGCAGGGGTATTCGGGCAAGGCGGACTGGCTCGCCATCGCGCGCGTTCGCGAGGCGGTGTCCGTCCCGGTGTACGCAAACGGCGACGTGTTCACCGCGCAGGACGCGCTGGAAGCCCTGCGCGTCACGGGCTGCGCCGGGCTCGCCGTCGGACGCGGCGCGCTGGGCGACCCGTTTCTGTTCTCAAGAATCAAGAAAGCGCTCGCGGGCGAGCCATACGTTCTGCCCGAAGAAAGCGCCGTGATCGCGACCGCCATGCGCCACGCGCGCATGATGGCGGACTGGAAGGGCGAGGAAAGCGCGGTACTGGAGATGCGCAAGCATTTCGCGTGGTACTTAAAGGGCAGGCGCGGCGCGGCGAAAATGCGCGTGCGCGTCAACACGGCGACGACGCTCGCAGAGGTCATGGATATTCTCAGCGGCGAATAAGCACGGAGGATGCAGCATGAGAAAGCTCTGGTATGCGCGGCAGGCGGAGGATTGGCTGGAGGCGCTGCCGCTTGGCAACGGGCGCTTGGGCGCGATGGTCTTTGGCGGCGTAACGGACGACACGATATCGTTTAACGAGGACACGCTCTGGTCGGGCGCGCCCCGCGCAGCGGAAGCGAACCGAGAGGGCGTTTTCGAGGAGGCGCGCAGGCTGGCGCTCGCGGGCGAATACCGCGCGTGCGAGGAATGGTTGGAGGACAAGCTGACGGGCGCGTTCTCCGAGGGCTATCTGCCGCTGTGCGACGTGCGCGTCCAAAGCGGTGGGCAGGGCGCATGCGAGGGATACTCGCGCGATTTGCGCCTCGATACGGCGATCGCTTCGGTCGAATACGTGCAAAACGGCGCGCGGTATGCGCGCGAAGCGTTCGTCTCAAAGGAGCACGAGTGCTTCGTCACGCGTATTCGCTGCGACCGTCCGGGCGGCGTGCAGCTAAACATTTCCATAGACTGCCAGCTGCAGAGCGCCGTGCGCACGGAGGACGGCGCGCTCGTGCTGACGGGCGTGTGCCCGTCGCATTGCGAGCCGAATTACCGCAGGGTTGGCGCGGATGCGGCGGTCGTTTACGCGGACGCGGACGAGCAAAAGGGCATGCGCTTTTGCGCGATATTGCGCGTTCTGCACAAAGGCGGCAGCTTGACGGCGCAAGGCGGCGCGCTCTCGCTTACGGGCGCGGACGAGGCGACCCTCTTTTTCTGCGCGCGCACGAGCTTTGCGGGCTACGCCAAGCAGCCGTATACGCAGGGCGCAGACGAGATGGCCGCCGCGCGCGCCGACATGCTGGGCGCGCTTGCCGTTCCATATGACGAGCTGAAGGCGCGGCACATCGCGGATTACAGGCGGCTGTTCGACCGCGTGTCCTTCCATTTGGAAGGCGACGACGCGCTGGACGCGCTCGACACCGAGACGCGGCTCAAGCGCTTTGCCGAAACCAACCGCGACGACGGGCTGTGCGCGCTGCTGTTTGATTACGGGCGGTATTTACTGATCGCCTCCTCGCGCCCGGGCACGCAGGCGGCGAACCTGCAGGGCATCTGGAACAAAGAAATGCGCCCGCCGTGGAGCAGCAACTACACCATCAACATCAACACCGAGATGAATTACTGGCCTGCGGAGAAACTGGCGCTGCCCGAAACGCATGAGCCGATGATCGACCTTGCGCGCGATTTGACGGAATCGGGAAAAGCCGTCGCGCAGGCGTATTACGGCGCGCGCGGCGCGGTCGCGCATCACAACACCGATGTGTGGCGCTTGGCAAACCCCGTCGGCATGCAGGACCGCGGCTGCGCGGTGTACGCCTGCTGGCCGTTCGGGTTGGCATGGCTGTGCAGGCACGTATACGAGCATTACGCGTATTCGCTGGACGAGGGCTACCTGCGGGGCACGGCGTACCCCATCCTGCGCGAGAGCGCGCGCTTCCTGCTGGACACGCTGTGCGAGGATGAGCGCGGATACCTCGTTCACGCGCCGTCCACATCGCCGGAAAACAGCTTCGTGTTCAAAGACGGCAAGCCCTGCGCGGTCGCGAAAACGACCGAGATGAGCATGGCGATCACGCGCGAGCTGCTGGAAAACACGCTCGCGTGCGAGCGCGCGCTGGGCGTGCGGGCATTGTCCGGCGAAATCGAGGCGGCGCTGCCGAGGCTCGCGCCGTCGCAAATCGGCACGGACGGGCAGCTGTTCGAATGGAGTGAGGAATGGCAAGAGCATGAGCCCGCGCACAGGCATTTGTCGCTATTATACGCGCTCTACCCGGGCGACGCGTTTTTGCGCGCCGAGGATTCCGACACATGGCTTTCGGCGTGCGCGCGCGTGCTTGCGCGGCGCGCGGGCGACACGCGCTGCACGGGCTGGGGGCTGGCGTGGCGCGTGTGCTGCATGGCGCGGCTGCGACGCGGCGACGACGCGCTGCGCCTGCTCAAAGGGCAGCTCCGCTATCTCCCCTACGCCTCGCGCGGGCATGACGGCGGCACCTACCTCAACCTGTTCTGCGCGCACCCGCCCTTCCAAATCGACGGCAATTTCGGGGCGGCGGCGGGCATCGCCGAAATGCTGCTGACGGCGTACGGCGATACGATCCGTCTGTTGCCCGCGCTGCCTAGCGAGTGGCAAACGGGCGAAATCACAGGGCTATGCGCGCCGCGCGGGCTGACGGTGGACATCGCGTTTGAGAACGGCTTGCTCAAACGCGCGCGCGTCGCCGCCGCAAAGACGCTGGACGCGCCCGTTCGCGTGCGCTATCAAAACAAGACTTTGGTCTGGAATCCCAAGGCGGGCGACTGTCTTGATATAGACTTTGGTATGTTGAAGGAGGAACAATGACGATGCGGTATCCCACCATTGGCATTCGCCCGGTCATTGACGGGCGCTGGGGCGGCGTGCGCGAAGGGCTCGAAGAGCAGACCATGAACATGGCGCGCGCGGCGGCGAAACTGATCGAAGGCGCGCTCAAGTACCCCGACGGCACGCCCGTGCGCTGCGTGATTGCCGACAGCACGATCGGCGGCGGCGCGGAAGCGGCGCGGTGTCAGGACAAACTGCAGCGCGAAAACGCCTGCGCGACGCTGACGGTCACGCCCTGCTGGTGCTACGGCTCGGAAACGATGGACATGGACCCGCTGACCGTCAAGGCGGTCTGGGGCTTCAACGGCACGGAACGCCCGGGCGCGGTGTATCTGGCGGCGGTGCTCGCCGCGCACGCGCAAAAGGGCTTGCCGGCGTTTGCCATCTACGGGCGCGACGTGCAGGACATGGGCGACGCGAGCGTTCCCTGCGACGTGGCGGAAAAGATCCTGCGCTTTGCGCGTTGCGCGGTCGCGGTCGGCTGGATGCGCAACAAGGCGTATGTCAACATCGGCGCGGTCGCGATGGGCATCATGGGCTCGTACTGCGACGCTTCGCTCTATCAGAAATATTTCGGCATCCGCGCCGAATGGGTCGATATGACCGAGATCCTGCGCCGCATCACGCTGGGCATCTTCGACCACGACGAATACGAGCGCGCGTATGCGTGGGTGCGCGAAAACTGCAAAGAGGGCTTCGATAAAAACGCGGGCAAGGACTTGCCCGAGATCATCACGCGCTCCAAGGTCGTGCCGCCGGACAAGGATTGGGAATTCGTCGTCAAGTTCACGATCGTCTGCCGCGACATCATGCTGGGCAACGAAAAGCTCGCCGAAATGGGCTGGCACGAGGAATCGCTCGGGCGCAACGCCGTTGCGGGCGGCTTCCAGGGGCAAAGGATGTGGACGGACTGGCTGCCCAACGGCGACTTCGCCGAGGCGATCATTAATTCCACGTTCGACTGGCGCGGCAAACGCCAGCCCATCGCGTTCGCGACGGAAAACGACAACCTCAACGGCGCGACCATGCTGCTGCTTCACCTCATCACAGGCAAAGCGCCGCTGTTTTCCGACGTGCGCACGTACTGGAGCCCGGAGGCGGTCAAGCGCGTGACGGGCAAGGAGCTGACGGGCGTCGCCAAGGACGGCGTGATCCACCTCATCAATTCGGGCGCGACGGCGCTGGACGCGACGGGCGCGGCGGAGGGCGGCATGAAGCCGTGGTGGGACATGCAGGACAGCGATATCAAGGCGTGCCTCGACGCGACCGATTGGTGCCGCGCCGATTACGGCTATTTCCGGGGCGGCGGGTATTCCTCGCATTTCCGCACGCAAAAAGAAATGCCCGTCACCATGGCGCGGCTCAACATCGTGGAGGGCGTGGGCCCCGTGATGCAAATCGCACAGGGGTACACCGCCGTGCTGCCGGATGACATCCACGACACGCTCGACCAGCGCACCGACCCGACGTGGCCCACGACGTGGTTCTGCCCCATCCTGACGGGCGAAGGCGCGTTCCGCGACGTATACAGCGTTATGGCGAACTGGGGCGCGAACCACGGCGCGTGGATTCACGGGCACGTCGGTAGCGACCTGATCACGCTGTGCAGCATGCTGCGCATACCGGTGTCCATGCACAACGTATCAAAGTCTACAGTTTACAGACCGCATTCCTGGAGCGCGTTCGGCACGGAATCGAAGGAAGCCGCCGATTACGCCGCGTGCAAGGCATACGGCGCGCTGTATCACTAAATCACAAACCCGCCGTTGACGGATAACACCTGCCCGGTGATAAAGCCCGCGCCTTCCGACGAGAGAAACGCCGCGGCGCGGGCGATATCGCCGGGCGTGCCTATTCTTTCCAGCGGCGTGCGGTCGCGCAGATCGCACAGCTCCGCGTCGGAAAACCCCGCGAGCATGTCGGTGTCAATCGCGCCCGGCGCGATGCAGTTGACGCGAATCGCGGGCGCGACCTCCTTGGCGAGCGCCTTGGCAAAGCCGATGAGCGCCGCCTTGCTCGCGGAGTACGCCACCTCGCAGGACGCGCCGACCTGCCCCCACATCGAGGATATGAACGTGACCGCGCCTTGCCCGCGCGGCTGCATCAGCGCGAGCGCCTCGCGCGCGCACAGGAACGCGCCGCGCACGTTGACCGCGAACAGTTCGTCCCATTCCTCGCAGGTCATGTCGGCAATCATCCCGTAATGCGAGATGCCGGCGTTGACGATCAGCGCGTCGAGCCGCTTCATGTCCTTTTGAATGCCCGCGAACATGTCCTTGACCTGCTCCTCCCGCGACACGTCGCACAGGTACATGCGCGCGCGCGTTTCGCTCGCCAGCGTTCGCGCGGATTGGGTATCGTTCCGGCAGCAAAAGGCAGCCTGCCAGCCGAGGCTGGAAAAATGGCGCACGATCTCCGCGCCGATACCGCGCGAGCCGCCCGTGACGAGCACCGTTTGATAAGGCATACTGCCATCCTTTCTATATGGAGGTGCGCACATCATGACCGAGGAAAGCCTGCGCGCGGCGCTTTCGCGCGAGCTCCCGCTGCAAGCGTTTGACTGCGTGGATTCCACCAACCGCGTCGCCAAGGAATGGGCGCACGTCGGCGGCGCGGTCGTCGCCAACCGCCAAACGGGCGGGCGCGGACGGCTGGGGCGCGCCTTTTACTCGCCCGAGGGCGGCGTGTATCTGAGCGTTATTCTGCCGCCCCGCGACCCGCTGACGCTCACCTCGCGCGCCGCCGTCGCTGTCTGCCGCGCCATCGAAACGCTGTGCGGGCTGTTTCCGCGCATCAAATGGGTCAACGACCTGCTCATCGACGGTAAAAAGGTGTGCGGCATCCTCGCGGAAGGGGTGATAAGCGACGGCGCGCTGACGGCGGTCGTCCTCGGCGTGGGCGTGAACCTGTACGGGAGCGATTTCCCGCCCGAACTTGCAAGCATCGCGGGCGCGCTCTACGCGCGCAAGCCCGACGTTTCACGCAGCGCGCTTGCCGCCGCCATCATCGAGGGGCTGCTGTGCATGCCGGAAACGTTCGCGGAGGAATACCGCGCGCGAAGCTGCGTGCTAAGCAAGCCCGTGCGCTATCAACGCTCCGGCGTGTGGCGCGAGGGTGTCGCCGAAGACATCGACGAGCAGGGCGCGCTGCTGGTGCGCACGGAAGCGGGAATCGACCGCCTCAACACCGGAGAAATCACGCTGCGGCTATAGGTTCGCGCCGCGCCAGCCCCAGATCGCCACGCTCTCATACTGAACGTATACGTTTTCGGGCGGTATGGCGAGAGTTTTTTCGAGCATGTCGGTGATCGCGGCGGTCAGCTTTTCGCACGCCGATGCGCCCGCCTGCCCGAACAGCTTGACGCACACGAACGCCGCCGGGATGGCGCTCTCTCCGCGAAAATGCAGGCGGCAATTGTCCTCGAAATCGACCATCAGCCAGCTTTCGCTCTTGCCCGGAAGCAGCGCGATCGCCTGCCCGAGCGCCTGTTTCATCGTCTGCTCCGCGTCCTTGGAGATGCCGACGCTCGCGCGCGTGTGGATATACGGCATGGTGTTCCTCCTTCTTTCTCGTCCATGTGCTGCCATGATTCTGCCATAAAGCGCTGGTATATTGTGCTCGTTCCCAAGGAGATCAATGACGCCGGCGGGCGGCGGTTGCCCCCTCGACCATGCCCCAAGGCGCTTTGATACAGACCGTCCGACACGCGTCGGGCGGTCATTTTCGCGAATACACGCCGGTACGCACCTCGTTGATGTACGCCGCCCCGCGCGGCAGCTCGGGCGCGGCAAGCGCGTCGCGCACGGCGCGTTCGCGGTCGTATGGGAGCGTCACGAACGTGATATCCAGCGGCGCGGCGTCGCCGCCGAAATCGCCGCGCAGCAGCGCGTACTGCGCCATCGTCATGCCGATGGCGTTGCCAGTACTGCCGGTGTTGAACAGCTGCCCCATGCCGGATGCAACGTCGAACGTGCGCAGCCCTTGTTTGTGGCAGTCGGCGTAGCCCACCACGTCAAAGTCCGGCTCAAACAGCCATTTGAGCGTGTCCGGCGCGTCCTGAATGTGCTGCAAATCGCGCATCAGCGGTCTGCCGTGCAAAAGCCGCAGCCTGCGCCCGCTGATATACTCGTGATGCTCGAGCGGAAAGGAAAGCAGCGCCTGCATGCGTTTTTTGCCAAGCTGCTGATAGTAGAACCCGTCCATGGCGAACTGCTTCAAGCCCACGCCCTCGTCCCAGTTGCCGCGCAGGATGACGGGGCAGTTGTCGACCGCCCAATCGAACGTCTCCGCCGAGCTTGGTCCCTTGCCGACCAAGTCGCCCAGACACCAGATTGCGTCCGCGCTGCGCGCGCGGATATCGGCGTCCACCGCCTCCAGCGCGGGCAGGTTACCGTGCAGATCGCCGACCAGCGCGATGGTTTTCAGCATGCCGTCGCCCTCTCGCAGAGCCAGTCAAAGAGCTTCTGCGCCTCGGGATAGCGGTCGGACAGCGATTCGGGATGCCACTGCACGCAGATGGCGGGAAAGCCGTCCGCCATGTCGAACGCCTCGATCAGCCCGTCGGGCGCGTGCGCGCTGGCGACCAGCCCCGGCGCGAGCGCTTTCACGCCCTGATGGTGACGGCTGTTGACGGAGATCGTGTCCGCGCCGATCAGCGCGTGCAGCCGCGTGCCCGGAACGAGCGCCGCCGCGTGCGCGTACTGCCTGCCGATATCGCCGCGCGGGTGGCGAAGTTCTTTGGAATACTGCTCGGCGATGTCCTGATAGAGCGTGCCGCCCATCACGCAGTTGCACACCTGCATGCCCCGACAAATGCCCAGAAAGGGCTTGCGAAGCCGCAGCGCGCCGCGTATCAAGTACCACTCCTGCCTGTCGCGCGCGGCATACGGCGCTCCGCAGAAGGGCAGCATTTCTTCATTATATAGCGCCGGGTCTACGTCGCCGCCGCCCGTGAACACAAAGCCGTCCATGCCGGCGAGCATCTTCTCCCACGTGCTTTCGTCGCCCACAATCGGCAGCGCGACCGGCGTCGCGCCCGCGCGAACCAACGCGTCCACATAATCCCGGTTGATATCGTACACGCGCGCTTCCTCATTCAACCCCACGGTCAGCCCGATGATCGGCATGGCGTTTCCCTGCTTTCCGTTGTATTCTGGATGAAGTATACCATATTCTGGCGCTGTTGAAAACCGGAAAACGCGAAAACGTTGATTTTTGCGCTTGCAATCGCCGCGCGCGTGTGGTACAATGACGGTCGTGGCTCATGGGGGTCGCGTCCCATGAATCCTAACAGCATGCGCAGAATGAGGTGAAATCAAATGAAGGAAAAGATCCATCCCAAGTACGGCAAGGCGATCGTTCGCTGCGTATGCGGCGAGACGTTCGAGACGGGCTCGACCAAGAAGGAGCTCAAGGTCGAAATCTGCTCCAAGTGCCACCCCTTCTTTACCGGCAAGCAGAAGCTCGTGGACACCGGCGGACGTGTGGACAGGTTCAAGAAGCGCTTCGGAATGTAGTGGTTAACCAAAGCAGCCGTGTTTCGCCTTGCGCGTATGCACGGCTGCTTTTCGCATAAGCACAATGATGAAAACGAGGATACGATATTGAAAAAGCAAAAGGACGCAAAGTGCCCGCGCGTGGACATCGGCGGGCAGGCGGTGCTCGAGGGCGTGATGATGAAATCGCCCGACGCGATCGCCATCGCCGTGCGCAGACCGGACAAGAGCATCGTCATCAAGCGCGACGCGTACACGCCCATTTCTAAGAAGCACAAATGGATGGGCTGGCCGTTCGTGCGCGGCAGCGTGAGCATGTGCCAGATGCTCGCCATGGGTATGCGCACATTGCAAGCGTCGGGCGATATGTCCGGCATGATGGACGAAGAACCGTCGAAGTTCGAGAAATGGCTCGCCAAGAAGCTGGGCAAGGGCGTGGACAAAATCGTCATGGGCGTGGCGGTCGTGCTCGCCATCGGGCTGTCCTTCGGGCTGTTCGTGTTGCTGCCGAACCTTCCGGCGACGGCGCTGCGCGGGGCAGGCTGGTCGCTGCTGGCGGTCAACCTGATTTCGGGGCTGATCCGCACGGCGCTGCTGATTGGCTACCTGTACCTGTGCGGGCGCATCCCCGACATGAAGCGGCTGTTCCAGTACCACGGCGCGGAGCACAAAACGGTCTACTGCAACGAAAACGGCTTGGCGCTGACCCCGGAAAACGCGCGCGGCTTCACCACGCTGCACCCGCGCTGCGGCACCAGTTTCCTGCTGATTACGTTCGTGCTGTCCATCATCTTTTACAGCGTCGTGGATTCGGCGGTGCTCGCCGTCACGGGCTACGACCTTGGCACAAATTATCTGCTGCGCGTCTTGAGCCGCGTGATATTGCTGCCCATCGTCGCGGGCATCAGCTATGAAACGCTCAAGGGGTTGGCGCATTCGGAAAGCAAGATCGCGCGCGCGCTGCGCTGGCCCGGGCTGATGATGCAAAAGCTGACGACGCGCCAGCCCGACGACGGCATGCTGGAGGTCGCCATCGCGGCGATGAACGCGGCGCTGCACGGGCTGCCCGAGGGCGAACTGACCAAGGAAGGGTATACGCGCATCAACATCCCCCAACAGGAAACGCCCGAAGCATGACGGTCGCGGAGGCGCTGCGCGAGGCGGCGGGGCTGCTTGCGCAATGCGGCGTGCCGGACGCGCGGCTGGACGCGGAGCTGTTGCTTTCGCATCTGCTGGACGCGCCGCGCCTGCTGCTTGTCGCCAGCGGCGAAACGCGGCTGACGGGCGCGCGGCTGGACGCGTATTTTTCGCTGGTATCGCGGCGCGCGGAGCGCGAGCCGCTGCAATACATCCTCGGGACGCAGGCGTTCATGGGGCATGATTTCCTGTGCGCGCCATGCGCGTTGATTCCGCGCATGGACACCGAAACGCTCTGCGAACAGGCGCTGCTCCGCATGCGCGGCGACGAGCGCGCGCTCGATTTGTGCACGGGCACGGGCGTAATCATCATCAGCTTGAAAAAAGCGCTGCCCGGTATCACCGCGTGTGCGGGCGATATATCGGAAGAAGCGCTCGACCTCGCGCGGGAGAACGCGCGCGCGCTCGGCGTATCGGTGGATTTCCGGCTGGGCGACCTCGACGCGCCCTTTTCGGGCGAGCGTTTCGACGTGATCACCTGCAATCCTCCGTACATCCCCACGGCGGCGCTGGAAACGCTGCAAGCGGAAGTGCAAAAAGAGCCGACGCTTGCGCTCGACGGCGGCGCGGACGGGCTGGCGTTTTACAGGCGGCTCGCGGCAAACGTACCGGGCATGCTGAGCGCGGGCGGGTTTTTCCTGTGCGAGGTGGGCGACGGGCAAAGCGAGGACGTGCGCGCGCTGCTCTCCCCCGCGTTTGCGTCCGTCCAAGTCGTGCGCGATCTGGCGGGGCTGCCGCGCGTGGTCGTCTGTCAAAAGGAAGGATAATTCTCTATGGAAGAAAAATTCCGGTGGATGCAGGAGCGCTTTGACGAGCTATCCGCCGCCGTATCGCAGCCCGAAATCATCGCCGACGTGCCGCGCTGGCAGGCGCTTCTCAAGGAACGCGCGTCGCTGGAGCCGGCGGTCGCCGCGTGGCTGGAATACCAGAAATTGCAAGACGACATGGCGCAGGCGCGCGAATTGCTCTCGCACGAAGACATGGCGGAGCTAGCGCGCGAGGAGCTGGACGAGCTTTCGCAAAAAGAAACGGACATGCTGCCCGCGCTGCGGCTGTTCCTGCTGCCGCGCGACCCCAACGACGAGCGCAACGTCGTCGTCGAAGTGCGCGCCGGAGCGGGCGGCGACGAGGCGAGCCTGTTCGGCGCGCTGCTGGTGCGCATGTACGCGCGCTACGCCGAGCGCCGCGGCTACAAGGTCGAGCCGGTGTCCGCAAGCGAAACCGAGCTTGGCGGCGTGAAGGAAGCGGTGTTCACGATCAGCGGCAACGGCGCGTTCTCGCGCATGAAGTTCGAGTCGGGCGTGCACCGCGTACAGCGTGTGCCGACGACGGAGTCCTCCGGGCGCATCCACACGAGCACGGCGACGGTCGCGGTGCTGCCGGAGGCGGAGGACGTGGAGATCTCGATATCGCCGAATGATCTGCGCGTCGATGTGTACCGTTCCTCCGGGCACGGCGGGCAGTGCGTCAACACGACGGACTCCGCCGTGCGCATCACGCACCTGCCGACGGGGCTGGTCGTCACCTGTCAGGACGAAAAGAGCCAAATCAAGAACCGCGACAAAGCGCTGCGCGTGCTCAAATCGCGGCTGTACGAGCGCATGCAGGCGGAGCAAAACGCCAGCTATTCCGAAAACCGACGCGGGCAGGTCGGCACGGGCGACCGTTCCGAGCGCATCCGCACCTACAATTTCCCGCAGGGGCGCGTGACCGACCACCGCATCGGGCTGACGCTGTATAAGATCGAAGAAATCATGGATGGCGACTTGGACGAGATCATCGACGCGCTGACGATGGAAGATCAGGCGCAAAGACTGAAAACGCTGGAATAGGCACGAAAAACATCATACGGATGAAACGCACGCGCTCGCGCGTTTATTTGATGTGAAGGGAGCGTGAGCATGGATGAGCCTGTTCCACGCGGATGCCGCGCGATTCGAGCAGCTTGCCGCGCCCTGCGAAAAGCAGGTGTATTTCGTGTGCCTTGGCATGATGGGCAACGAGCAGGACGCGCAGGACTGCGCGCAGGAAGCCATGCTGCGCGCGTTTCGCGCGTTCTCGCGGTTTCGGCGCGAGGCGACGTTCGCCACATGGCTGCACCGCATCGCCGTGAACGCGTGCCTCGACGCGCTGCGCAAGCGCAAGGAATCGCTTTCGCTGGACGCGCTGTCCGATATCGGCTTCGAGCCGACCGCCGATACCCCCGCCCCCTACGCGCGCATGGAGGAAGCCGACCGCAAGAAAGCGCTGCGCGCGGCGCTCCTGCAATTGCCCGCCGAGCTGCGCGCCGCGCTCATCCTGCGCGACGTACAGGACATGCCGTATGAGGAAGTCGCGAAGGCGCTCAAGCTGCCGCTGGGCACGGTCAAGAGCCGCATCAACCGCGCGCGGACAAAGCTCCGTGAAATTCTTTCACAAAACCGGGAACTTTTCGAGAAAGCTTCCGTCTAACGCATCGAGAGGAGGAAGAAACATGACCCACGAACGCTTTTTGACTCTTCTCGACGCGGCCGCTGAAGGGACGCTCACAGCGCCCCAGCAGCAAGCCGTCAGGGAGCACGCGCTGGAATGCGCGCCCTGCGCGGCGCTGCTCGCGGCACGCGAGGACCTCCGCACGCTCTGGGAGGGAAGCGAGGCGCCCGCCTCCTTCCGCGCGGCGTGGCGGCAGGCAATCCGGAAGGAGGCGGAAGAAATGGAAGAACATTCCAGCCCGAGGTTCGGCTGGAAACGCTGGGCGGCGGTCGCCGCGACCGCAGTGTTCCTCGTCGGCGGCACGCTGGCGCTTCGCGGGAGCGAATATGGCGCGGCATCCCCCACGCCGACGCCCATGATGGCATCCGGCGCGCAAAGCAAGCGCTCGGCGGATTTCAACGGCGCGCTGTACCTCACCAGCGAAAGCTACGACGCTGGCGCGCCCGCCGCGATGACCGAATCAGCCGCGGCGGACAGCGTGACGGCGGGATACGAGCAAAAGATCATCCGCACGGCGAGCGTCACGCTCGCGACGCAGGCATTCGAGGACGACTTACAGGCGGTACGCGACCTGACCGCGCAAATCGGCGGGCGCATCCAATCCCTGAGCCTGTCGGGCGACGCGTCAACCGGCGACCTTCGCCGCGCGAACATGACGATCCGCGTGCCGTCCGAACAATTGGACGCTTTCCTCGCCGGGGCGAAGGGCGTCGGCAGGGTGACGGCAGCGTCCGAGAACGCCGAGGACGTGAGCGAGTATTACTACGACACCCAGACGCGTCTGGATACCCAGAAAGCAAAGCTGGAACGGCTGACGGCGCTCATCGCCACCGCCGCCGACCTCTCCGACCTCTTGGAGCTGGAAAGCGCCATCGCCGACACGCAATACCAAATCGACGCGTACGAGGGCAGCCTGAAAAGCTATGACAGCCGCATCGACGAATCCACCGTGAATATCACGCTACGCGAGGAAACCGCGCGGCAGGCGGCGGATGAGAAAGCCGTCACGCTGGGCGAGCGCCTGCAAAACGCGCTGACCTCCTCCCTTGCCGCCATCGGGGCGTTCTTCAAGGACATGGCGGTGTTCGTGACCGTCGCGCTGCCGTGGCTGGCAGTCGCCGCCGTCGCAATCCTCATCATCCGCCTTCTATACAAACACAACAGGAAAAAGAAAGGAAACTGAAACCATGAAAAAGCTCATCACCATCCTGCTGGCAGCCGCGCTGCTGCTCGCCATCTGCGCCCCCGCCCTCGCGGACGAGAACGACATGGAGATCCGCGTCACAGGCTCGGCGACCGTCTCCCTCGCAGCCGACACCGCGACCATGCAAATCGGCGTGAACACGTCGTCCAAGGACGTTGTGGAAGCGCAGAACAAGAACAACGCCGTCATGGACGCCGTGATCGCGGCGGTCGTCGCCGCCGGCGTGGACAAGAAGGACGTGTTCACCAGCGCGTACAGCGTGTACATGGACTATGTAGACCCCGCCGACACAAACGCCGTGCCGGGTTATCAGGTCAACAACACGCTCAACGTCGTCGTGCGCGATCTGACGATCGTCTCCGCCGTCATAGACTCTGCGGTGTCGGCTGGCGCGAACAACTTCTACGGGCTGTATTTCTCGAGCACCGAGGAAAACGCCGCCTACGATCTGGCGCTCAAGCGCGCGTATGAAGACGCGGCGCACAAGGCGCAAGTGCTCGCCGAAGCGTCCGGCATGCCGCTGGGCACACTGAAAGACATCATCGCCGACAACAATGGCTACGGCGCGTACGGCGCGAGCAACACTTACAGCATGGCGGCGGACGCGGCGCGCGAAACGGTCATCATGACGGGCGACGTATCGGTCTCCGCGAGCGTGACGCTGGTGTATTCGCAGGACTGACCCTCTCGAAAAACAAGCCGTCGGGCACGCGCCCGGCGGCTTTTCGTTTGCGCATTCGTTACAATTTGTTCACGCACGCCGCGCGCGGAGCGTGCTATACTATAGCAGTATTCCGAGGGCAAGGAGGCGAGGGCATGATCGAGCTTGCGGGCGTGACCAAGCGCTACGGCGCGCAGGAAGCGCTGTCTTGCGTGTCCTTCTCCGTGCCAAAAGGGCAGGTTCTGGGCTTGCTCGGGCAAAACGGCGCGGGCAAGACGACCGTCATGAGCATCCTGACGGGCTATCTCGCGCCGACCGAGGGTGAGGTGTTCATCGACGGCATCGACCTGTCCCGCCGTCCGCGCGAAGCCAAGCGCCGCATCGGCTACCTGCCCGAGCAGCCGCCGCTGTACGACGAAATGACCGTGCGCGACTACCTGACGTTCGTATGCAGGCTGCGCGAGGTCAAAACCTGCGATATCCCGGCGCACGTCGCCGAAATTTGCGAGGAAACGGGGCTCGCGCCCGTCGCGGGGCGCAAGCTGCAAAACCTGTCCAAGGGTTACCGCCAGCGCGCGGGGCTTGCGCAGGCGCTGTGCGGCAACCCTGACATCCTCGTGCTCGACGAGCCGACGGTCGGGCTAGACCCCAAGCAGACGGCGGAATTTCGCGAGCTGCTGCGCGCCTTTCACGGGCGGCACACCGTCGTGTTTTCCTCGCACATACTGTCCGAGGTGCAGGCGCTGTGCGACCGCGTGCTGATATTGCACCACGGGAAGCTGCTCTATGATAGCGCGTGCCAGCCGGCGGGCGGCGAAAGGCGCATCCGCGCGGCGATCTGCATGGGCGCGGACAAGCTCATGCCCGCCTTGCAGCAGCTATCCTCCGTGCAGCGCGCGGAAAAGCTCGATTCGGGCGAGCCGGGCGTGACCGAGGCGCTGTTGATCGGCGGCAGGGACGCGCAAATCGAGCGCGAATTGTTCACGCTTTTGAGCGCGCTGCAAGCGCCCATCCTGCGCTTAACGCCGATGGAGGACAGCTTGGAGGACATTTTCCTGCGCGCAACCAACGGTTAAGGAGAGAACACCGTGCCGACCATCCTTCGCAGAGAATTGCAAAGCTACTTCTTCACGCCGATCGCCTATGTGTTCACCGGCGTGTTTCTGGCGCTGTCGGGCGTGCTGTTCATCGCGGGCAACCTGACCGCGCGCTCGTCCGACATCCTTTCGCTGCTCTCGCAGATGGGCTACCTGTGGCTGCTGCTCTCCCCCGTGCTGACGATGCGCCTGCTCGCGGGCGAGCGCAGGCAAAAGACCGACCAACTGCTGCTCACGTCGCCCGTGTCGCTGTCCGCGGTCGTCGTGGGAAAATACCTCGCGGCGTGCGCCGTGCTGCTGCTGGCGGTGCTGCTCTCGCTTTCCTACGCGGCGCTGATCGCCATTTTCGGCACGCTCTATATCGGCGAGGCGTTGACGGGCTATCTGGGTTTCACGCTGCAGGGCTGCGCGTTTCTGGCGATCGACTTGTTCGTGTCCGGGTTGTCCAGAAACCCCATTACGGCGGCGGTCGGCGCGATGGGCGCGAACCTCGCGCTGTGGCTGTCCACCGTGCTGTCCAACGCCATCACGACGGAGAGCGTCGTCAAGGCGCTTGATTTTATCAGCCTGTACAAGCGCTTCGAGCCGTTCTCGCTGGGGCAGTTGAGCCTCGCGAGCTGCGTGTATTATCTGGCGTTCATCGCGGTCATGCTGTTTCTGACCGTACGCGCGCTCGACGCAAGGCGGTGGAGCGAGGCATGAAAAAGCTACTGAAAACCGGCAAGCTCGGGCGCGGCGCGCTGTCGGCGCTGACGGCGGCGCTGTTTGTCGCGTTGATGGCGCTGGTCGTCGTTTTGGTGGACGCGCTCGAGGAAAAGCACAGCCTGCGCGCCGACCTGTCCTTTAACGCCATGACGACGCAGTCGGCGATCACCAAGCAAGTGCTCGAAACGCTGGACAAGGACGTGCGCATACTGGCGGTCTACCCGGCGGGCGACGAGGATTCCACGATGCTCGCGCTGCTCTCGCGCTATGCCGCCGCCAGCGACAACATCAGCTATTCTCTGGAAAACATCGCCAAGAATCCCTCGCTCGCCGCCGTCATCACGGACTCGGCGGGCGAGAACGCCGTTTCCAACGACTGCCTGATCCTCACCTGTCAGGCGACCGGACGCACGCGCGTGCTCACGCCGAGCGATTTCTACACGCTTTCATATAATACCGATCTGGAAACCTACGAGTTTTCGGGCGTTACCTACGAAAAGGCGATCACCGAAGCGATCCTGTACGTCACGCGCGACGAGCTGCCGCGCATCCAAGTGCTGACGGGGCACGGCGAGCTATCGCGCGCCGACACGCTGCTCATGGAGCAGCTATTGACCTCGGCGAATTACGAGCTATTGCACATCGATTTGGCGGACGGCGACGCGCTCGACCCGGACAGTCTGGTGATGATCCTCTCGCCGCAAAAGGATTTGACGGCGCTTGAGCTGGAGAAGCTGACGGCGTTTTGCGACGCGGGCGGCGGTCTGTTCATCACCTCGGACTTCACCGACCCTTTGACCCTCGAGAACTTCGGCGCGCTCTACCGCGCGTTCGGGTTCCAGCCGCTGTCCGGGCTGGTGGTCGCGGACAAGGCGAGCACCAGCGAGTATTACAGCGATTATCCGGCGCAGCTTCTCCCGGTCATGCAAAACACCGCGCCGACCAGCCGCCTTTTGCAGACCGGGCAAGACCAGCTGCTGCTGGCGGGCGCGCGCGCGTTTGAAAACCCCGTCAGCACGAGCACGCTGTCGGCGAGCGTCGTTTTGCGCTCGGGTGAGACCTCGTACCTGCGCGACGTGTCCGACGGGCTGCAAACGCTGGACAAACAAGCGACCGACCGTACGGGCGCGTTCGCACTGGCGATCGTGTCGGACTGGCTGCAGGCAAGCGGCGAGACGGCGCGCGCGTTCATCATCGGCTCGTCGAGCCTGTTTTACGAGGACTTTCTGCTGACGCAGACCTACAGCATGGAGTTCATGCTGGACATGATCGGTTATTTGCAGGACGAAGAACCCATCGATTTGGACATCGTGCCCAAGACCGCCACGCGCCCCGGGCTGACGCTCGCGAGCGTCGCGCCCGCCGCTATCTTCGCGCTGGTATTGCCCGCGCTGGTGCTGCTCTGCGCGCTGGTCGTGCTGCTGCCAAGGCGGCACCTGTAGCATGAAGGAAGTGCGCAAGCGCGCGCCGCGCAAGGATATCCGCCCCGGCAGGCTGTGTCTTTTGCTTGCCGCGCTCACGGTTGCCGCGCTCGGCGCGGTGTTTTTGCTACGCGGTCAGCCCGAAACGCCGCCCGCGCCCGAGAGCGCCGTCAAGCGCGTGACGCTGATATCGCGCGACGCAAACGAGCTTACGCGCATCCATGTCACGCCGCCGTCGGGCGAGGCTTACGCCTTGATAATCGAAAACGGCGAGCCGACGCTCGAGGGCGACGACGATTTTGTGCTGCACGAAACGCGCGCGCAAAGCCTGCTAACGAGCGCGGCACACATCGAAATGGAAGAAGCGCTGCTGGACACGGGCGAGGAAACCGTCGATCTGGCGGCGTTCGGGCTGTCGCCCGCGCGCGCGGCAGTCGAAATCACGTATACCGACGGGCAAACCGTCGCGCTGTCGCTGGGCGACGCGATCCCGCACGAAGCGCTGCAATACTACTGCATGGCAGGCGGCGACGACACGCTCTACGCGGTGTCGGGCGAGGTGTGGGACGCGTACTCGCAGGAACGGCTGTTTCTGCACGACGTGCCTTTGCTGGACATTCAGAAAGACAGCATTGAGGCGATCGCCGTCGCGGGCGAGGGCGCGTTTTCGCTCGCGCTGACGACCGACGGATGGTATCTGGAAACGCCGCGCCGCTATCCCGCCGACAAACAGGCGATGGAAACGTTGCTGACGCGGCTGGCGGGCATGCGCCTGTCGAGCTTCGTGTGCGACGCAAGCGGCGCGGCGCTCGCGCAGTACGGGCTTGCCCCGGCGGCGCGCACGCTGACGCTCACGGGCGCTGACGCGGGCGCGCTGACGCTCGCGTTCGGCAACAAAGCGTCGGACACGATGGTATATTGCCTATATGACGGCGCGGTCTATCAGGGCACGCTGTTTTCCATGCAGTTTCTATCCTCGCTCGCGCCGGAAGCGCTTGCCCAGCGTTCGCCCGTCAATTACGCCGTCAACGTCATGACGGAGTTTTCGCTCGACGTCGGCAGCGAGAAAACGGTCTATTCGCTGTCGCTCGCCGAGCGCGTGCTGGAGAACAACGAATTCGAGACAGATGAAAACGGCAACATCCTCTATGACGTGATCGTTAAAAAGGACGGCGCGGCGGTCGACACCGACGCGTTCCTGAACTGGTACGCGCAGTTCGCCGCCATCTCCGGGACGGGCGCGCTGCCCGACGGGTATGTCTTGCAGGGCGCGCCGCTGGCGACGGTCACGCTCAAAAGCGAAAGCGCCTCGCGCGAGGTCGCTTTCTATACAATCGACGCGCTCAATGTCGCGCTCGCGGTCAACGGCGAGGCGTATTATTACGCGCAAAAGCCGCCCGTGCTGGCGGCGATGATGCCTTAATCGTAGATACCGCTGGAAGTATAACGGTCGCCCGAGTCGGGCAGCAAAACGACGATGTTCTTGCCCGCGTATTCCGCGCGCCGCGCGACATTTGCCGCCGCGTACAGCGCCGCGCCCGACGATATGCCCGCCAGAATGCCCTCTTCGCGCGCGAGCGCGCGGGTCGTCTGCATCGCGTCCTCGTCTGATACGGCAAGCACTTCGTCATACACGGTTGTGTCCAATACGCCCGGTACGAACCCCGCGCCGATGCCCTGAATGCCGTGCACGCCCGGCTTTCCGCCCGATAACACGGGCGAGCGCGCAGGCTCGACGGCGATCACGCGAAGGTTCGGATTCATCTCTTTTAAGTATCGCCCCGTGCCGGTGATCGTGCCGCCCGAACCGACGGTGGCGACAAACGCGGCGAGATCGCCGTCCGTATCGCGCCAGATTTCAGGACCCGTCGTTTCGTAATGCGCGCGGGCGTTGGCGAGGTTGTCAAACTGCGCGGGCATGAACGCGCCCGGAATCTCCGCGACCAGCGCTTCCGCGCGCGCGATCGCCCCGCGCATGCCCAGCGCGCCCTCCGTGAGCACGCATTCCGCGCCGTATGCCGACAGCAGCGCGCGGCGCTCCTTGCTCATGGTGTCGGGCATGGTAAGGATCGCGCGGTAGCCGCGCGCCGCGCACAGCGCCGCGAGCGCAACGCCGGTATTGCCGCTGGTCGGCTCGACGACCGTGCCGCCGGACTTGAGCAGTCCGCGCGCCTCGGCGTCGCGCAGCATGGATTCCGCCGCCCTGTCCTTGGCGCTGCCAGTCGGGTTCACGCCCTCGACCTTGGCAAGCAGCACGGCCTTGATGCCGCGCGCCGCCGAAAACCGCGCAAGCCGCACAAGCGGCGTATTGCCGATCGCCTTGGAAACATCCGCGTACATCTTCATAGGCGCGCGCTTTCCCCGCCCGCGAGCGAGAACGTCTGCCCGTCCGCCGACAGCCACACGGTATCGGCGGAGGGATTGGAAACCAGCCTGCCGTCGGCGGAAAACAGCAGCCTGTCATACGCGCGGCAAGCGTTATACACCTCGATGTTCGTGGCGAACCACACGTCCTCGCGTCCGCGCACGGCGGCGAGGAAACGCTCGATAATATCCCAGTTATCGTCCGCCTCGAACTCGTAAGCATGCCCCCAGAGGTAGAACAGCCACGGCTCGCGCGGTTTCCCTTGTAGGAACGCTTCCAGCAGCTCCATCAGCGCCGCGTCCTTATGGTGGCAGGTCGCGCCGAGGCGCAGCCAGTCGCGCGGCAGCGCGAAGCCGTGATGCGCGTGCACCGTGCGCGCGTAATCGATGCCCGAAAGCCGCAGCGCGTCCACCAGCGCGTCGGAATGCGTGCCGTAGGGGTACGCCATGCCGCGCACCTGCCGCGAAAACATGTCCTCCAGCTGCACGCGGTCGCGCAGCACGTCGAGCGCGGCAAGCGAGGTCGGCACGCTCTCGAGGAACGGGTGCGTCGCGCCGTGCGCGGCGATTTCGCAAACGTCGTCCGTATACGTCGCCAAGCATTGCGCCTTCGTCATGCGCCTGTGCACCTGCCCTTTGGGGTAGACCGTGCCTTCCTCGGCAAACAGCGAGGAATTGAGGTTGAACGTGCCCTTGACGCCGCTTTCGCGCATCAGCGTGACGAGCCGTTTGTCCTGCTCCACGCCGTCGTCATAACTGAACGTCAACGCCTTGTTTTTGCCGCCCGGAAAGAGCATCCGCATTTCCCGCATATTACTTTGCCTCCAATACGCTTTGCTTGCCGCTTGCCTGCCGCATCTCCCGCAGCACGGGCAGCACCAGCGCGAGCGTCAGTATCAACGAAAGCACATCCGCCACCGGCTGGCAGAGCTTCACGCCCGTCGCGCCAAGAAGCCTTGGCAGGATAAACACCGCCGGGATGAAGAACAGCCCCTGCCGCGCCATCGCGAGCACCGAAGCCTTGAGCGAGCGCCCCATCGTCTGGAGCATCATGTTGGACAGGTACACCACAGACATGCACGGGAACAAGAAACATTGATAACGCAGCGCGTCCTCGCCGAAGGCGATGACCGCCGGGTCGTCGCGGAACAAGCCGATCAACTGCGGCGCGAACAGAACGCCGAACACCGCCATCACGAGCATGACGCAGAACGACACGCGCACGCAGAACCAGAACGCCTCGCGCACGCGCCGGAGCAAGCCCGCGCCGTAATTGAACCCGCAAACCGGCTGGAAGCCCTGCCCGAACCCGATGATCAACGACGCACCGAGCATCATGATCTTGGAGACGATCGTCATGGCGGCGATCGCCGCGTCGCCGTAGGGGCCGGCGGCGATGTTCAGAAAGATGGTCGCAAAGCTGCCCAGCCCCTGCCGACACAACGACGGGATGCCGCCGCGCAGCAGCTCCTTATAGTGCGCACGGTCGGGCGAGAACTTGCGGATGCGAATCGGCACGCCGCCGCTTTTCTGCGTGCCGATGAACAGCAGTACGAAGCCCGCGAACTGGCTGATCGCCGTGGCAAGCGCCGCGCCCGACACGCCCATCCCGAACGTGAAGATGAACAGCGGGTCAAGCCCGACGTTGAGCACCGCGCCCGAGGTGATGCCAATCATGGCGTACAGCGCGTTGCCCTGCAAGCGAAGCTGGTTGTTGAGCACCAGCGACGCGGTCATCCACGGCGCGGCGATGAGGATGTAGCGCGCGTACTCCACGGCGTAGGGCGCGATGGTTTCCGTCGCGCCGAGCGCGTACACCAGCGGCTCGAGGAACAACAGCCCGCCGAGCATGATGACCAGCCCGCACAGCAGCGCCGTGACGAACCCCGTCGCCGCCATGCGCTCCGCGCCGCTCGCGTCCTTCTGCCCGAGCTGGCGGGAGATGGAATTGCCCGAGCCGTGCCCGCAGGTGAACCCGAACGCCTGTATGATCGTCATCACCGGGAACACCACGCCGACCGCCGCCGTCGCGGACGTGCCAATCAGCCCGACAAAGAATGTATCCGCCATGTTATAGAGCGAGGACACCAGCATGCTGACCATCGTCGGCGCAGCCATTTTGAGGATGAGACGCTTGACGGGCGTCTCGGTCATGCTCTTGAATTTCTCTTCCCGCGTCATATGCAGCTTCATCGCGTCATCCATTCCTCCGCATCGTATACCCGCACAGTATAGCACACCAAACCGGAAAATGAAAGTGCAGCTTACATATGAACGATATGGAAACGTGCGGTCGCCTTCATCACAAGCGGATTCCATCCCCGTCGTAGGGGCGGATGCCTACATCCGCCCGCATGCACGGATACTTGATCGCGGGTCGATGTGGGCATCGACCCCTACAAGGGTATTGAACGTCCGCGTGCTCGTTCATGCGTAAGCCGTGAAAATGAAAGCGCGCGCGCTTGTAATTACCCGCGATATCATGTATAATCGCAGGAAGGAAACACGCAGGGAGGCGAACGGGTTGCGAAGGGTAAGGCGGGTAGGCGCGCTGCTTTTGCTGGTGACGGCGCTATGCGCGCGCGGACTTGCGCAGGAAGCGCCGGGGACGGTCGTCCCGCCCGCCTATCCCGTGCCCGAGTATGTCGCGCAGCTTTTATCGATCGCCACCGCCGAAGTCGGCTATACGGAGGAGCGCGGCGGGCTGACCAAGTACGGCGAGTGGGTCGGCGCGCCGTACACGCAGTGGTGCGCCGAATACCTGTGCTGGTGCGTCGACCAGACCGACAAACAGTTCGGCACGTCGCTGCTCAACGTCGTCTACCCCCTCTATTCCGGCACGAACACCGGGCTCAACTGGTTTTTAAGGCAGGGGCGCTATATCGCGCGCACAGGCTCGGTGGCGGGCTGGGGTTCGCAGTGGTTCAAGGGCGAAACGGAAACCATGGAAAAGAACGAATACGTCCCACAGCCGGGCGATTGGGCGTTTTTCTCCATTGTCTCCTCGGGCGACACCACGCATGTGGCGATGGTCGAATACTGCTCGCAGGACGCTTCCGGCACGGTGACGGTGCATGTGCTGGAAGGCAACATGCCCGACCGCGTCGCGCGCAATGCGTATCCGCTGGACGATTGGCGTATACTGGGATATGGCACGGTGCACGATCTGGCGGACATCGTGCTGCGCGGCGGCAACGAGGGCGAGAAAGTGCGCGCGCTGCAGGAAAAGCTCACGCTCATCGGGCTGCTGGACGAAAGCGCCGTGGACGGTCGTTACGGCAGCAAAACGGCGGAAGCCGTCAAACAGTTCCAGACGATGACCGATAAAACGCCGACGGGCATCGCCAACCATCACACGCAGACGGCGCTGGATACGCACGTCGCGCAATGGTACCTTACGCACGACGAATACTGGCTGGTGGATGAACCGTGATAAGGAGGCTCATGGCATGCGCGATATGCTTTTGATCGTCAATTTTTGCGACGGAAACAGCCGCGCCATCGCGCGCAAGCTGCGCGCCGAGCGCGTGTACTGCAAAATCGTCCCGGGCGACAGCACGCCCGCCGAGGTCGCGGAGCAGCAGCCGCTGGGGCTGGTGCTCGCGGGCGCGACGACGGGGCGCGACGCGCCGGAGAACGCCAAGGCGTTTCTGGCGGCGGGGCTGCCGCTGCTCGCGCTGGGCGACTGCGCGGCGGCGATCTGTCAGGCGCTGGGCGGTACGGCGGGCGAGCTGGCGGTGCACAGCGCCGTCGCGCCGGTGACATACGCGGACGAACCGCTGCTTTCGGGTCTGGAGGATTCCGAGCGCATGCTGCTGGGCGTGCGCACGCTCACGCTGGCGGACGGCATGCGCGCCATTTGCGAGGCGCAGGGCGCGGTCGTGGGCTTTTCGCACGGCGCGCTGCCGGTATACGGTATGCAATACCAAATCGAGCAAAACGACCCCGACAGCATGCAGTTGCTGCTCAATTTCGCGCAGAGCGTCTGCGGCTGCACCAAATGGTGGGACGACGAGGCGTTCACCTCGCGCGCCATCGAGGAGATCTCGCGCGTGGTCGGCGACGGGCGCGCGCTCTGCGCCATGACGGGCGGCGTGGACTCCGGCGTGAGCGCCATGCTCGCGCACCGCGCGCTCGGCGACCGGCTGCAATGCCTGTTCATCGACACGGGGCTGCTGCGCGACAACGAGGGCAACGATTTCATGGCGTTCTACAAGGACGGCATGGGTCTGTCCATCAAGCGCGTGTACGCGCAGGAGCGCTTTTTGGCGGTGCTGCGCGGCGTTACAGCGCCCGAGGAAAAGCGCCGCGTCATCGGCGAGACGCTGCAAACCATTCTGGACGAGGAAACGCGCGCGCTGGGCGACTATACGGCGCTGATACGCGGCACGAATTACAACGACATCATGTCGGGCGAGGCGGACGATTATCCCGGTATCCGATGCGAAGGTTTGCGCGTTATCGAGCCGGTGCGCGAACTGTTCAAGGACGAAATCCGCCGCGTGGGCGAGGCGCTGGGCATGCCCAGCGCCGTCATCTCGCGCCAGCCGTTCCCCGGCAGCGGGCTTGCGCTGCGCATCATGGGCGAGGTCACGGAGCGAAGGCTGGACGTGCTGCGCGCCGCCGACGCCATCTTCCGGAGTGAAATCATGGAAGCGGGGCAGCAAAAGCGGCTGTGGATGCACTTTGCGCTGCTCACGCCACTGCCCGAGGGCAAGGAGCACGACTGCGTGATCTGCCTGCGCGCCGTGCACGCCAGCGAAAGCGCGCAGGCGTACGCCGCGCGCCTGCCCTATGACTTGCTCGAGCGCGTGACCGAACGCGTCATGCAAAAATGCCCGGGCGTCAAGCGCGTGCTGTACGACCTAACGCCCAGCAGCAATTATCAGGGAATCGAATGGCAGTAAAAGGAGCTTCCGCATGCGTTTATCACACCCGATGGCGCCCTATCAGGGCATAGCGCCGAGCGACGTTTTCTTTGTCGCCAACGATAAGCAGGTGCAGCTTGGCGTTGGTTATCTGATGATGTTCTACCAATACGAGCTATACCCCGACGCGCCGCTGCACATCTACCTGCAAATCGATTCGCAGCCCGTCGCGCGGAGCATGCTGCTGGGGGCGCTGCTGGCGCGCGCCGAGCAGCTTCGGCTGCAAACGCCGAGCCTTGCCGGGCGCATTTACGCGCAGCTTGACCCGCATGATTACGACATGCTCAACTTCTACACGCGCTCGGGCTTTCAGGCGGACGACGCGGAGGAGCTGCACACCTTTTCGCTGCCGACCCCTCCCGGGCGCTCGCTGATGGGCTGCCAGCTCGCCTCCACGCCGCTGCGCGACATGCAGGAGCAGCAGCAATACCTCCTGCGGCTCAACGCCTACCGCATCCCGCCCATCAGCCAAGACATGCTGACGCTGTGCATGCAGCAGGAGCATTTCATGGCGCTGGGGCTGTATCAGAAGGGCGCGCCCATCGCCGAAGCGCTGCTGTCGGGCACGGGCAAGGCGGCGACGCTCGTCATGGCGTACGTGCGCGCCGACATGCGCAAGCAAGGCTTTTGCAAGGCGCTGCTCGCGTCGGCTTCCGAGCTGCTGCGCGCGCAGGGCGTGGAAACGGTCGCGACCTACGTCTACAGCCGCAATACGCCGCAGATGGCGCTGATGCGCTCGCTTTCCTCCGTCAAGCAAAAGATCGTGACCGTTTTCCCGGGCATGAAGCTGTAAGTCCCGTTCGCAAAGGAGAAAACGAATGAAGAAATTCGCGATATGCCTACTGGTCATCACGCTGCTCGTCCCGGGCGCGCTTGCCGCCACCACGCGCGAGACGCAAAGCCACGCGCTGTCGGATGCAGAACTCATCCAAATCCGCCCGCTGGTGGACGCGTTCGCCTACGCCGCGACGCTCAAGGGCGTGCCGTCGCTTGCGCCGGGCGAAGCGCCGCCGCAAGCGCTCATCGAGGGCGTGTTTCTGCGCGCGCTCGAGCGCGGCGCGCTGATGACGAACGGCGAGCGCCCCGCGAATGTGACGCTGACGGGCGCGCAGCTTGCAGACATGTTCCGGCAGGCGTTCACGCACGGTCAGTATCCCGGCATCCAAGCGCCCATGTGCCCGTGCATCACGGCGTCGGGCGACGGGCTGGCGTTCGATCTGTCCGATGCGGACACGGTGTACGTCGGCGCGCACGTTTACGCTTCGGAGGAAACGCAGGGCGGCGTGACGCTGCACTGCGACCTGTATTCCATGGATGATTACGACGCGATGCCGGACGACGTGCCGGACGAGGCGCTCGTGTGGCTGTCGGGCGCGGAGTTCGCGCTCGCGCGCGACGAGCAAGCGCCCTACGGGTTCACGGTGTCTGGCTACGCCATCGGGCAGGCATATCAGGCGCAGGCGCTGTACCCTTACGAAAACGAGGCGCTCGGGTTCGAGCTGTTCATCCCCGATATCTTTATGAGTAACTTAACGGAAAGCGAAACCGGCTTCACCGCCCAAGCGCCGGACGGCGCGGCTTCGCTTGCCTTCACCTGCACAAACGAGCCGAGCGCGATGGACGTCGCCGAGTACGCGGCATCCCTGCAAGCGGCAGGGTATACCGTCGAAACGCACGAGGAATGGTCGTTTCTGGTCTGGCGGGGCGAGGGTGAAAGCGGCATGCGCTACATCCTCGAGGACATGACGGCGCAGTACGTCATGAGCTACCCGCCCGAGCGCGCGCTGGAGTTCACGCTGTACGCCGAGTTCATGAACAATTCCTTCAACCTCACGGAATTGTCCGTCGGGTAATCAGTCTCGGTCGCTGATAAAAATCGCCCTGCCGTCGGCGCGCCGCTTGACGGCGGGGTATGGACCGCTGATATACCCAAGGCACACAAATACGATGGGCATATACGCCGCGTCCAATCCCCACAGATCCTGCAGACCGCGCGTCTCCTCCTTGGAGAACGTATCCTCCGCGCGCCCGACGATACAGCTGGAAACGCCGAGATCATACGCCGCGAGCACCATATTCTCCGCGCACACGAACGCTGCGCCGATTTGGTTGACCTGCGTTTTTCGCTCGCGCTGAATACAGACGATACCCAGCGCAGAACAGCCGTAAAACCCGCTTTTGATGGTCTTGTCGTCAATGATGGAAGGCTGCTCGCTGGAAACGCCGAAGTCCCAATTGCGGTTTTCACAGTCGGCGTTGACGATGCCGATGCGCTCAATCAGCGCGGGATCGTCCAGCAGGATGATGCGCGTTCCCTGTCTGCCGCCCGGATTGGGCGCGTACAGACCCGCCTCCAGTATCTTTTCCAGCTTCTCTTTCTCGACCCTATCCGGCAGATACTTGCGAATCGACCTGCGCTGTTTCATTGCTTCCAGCATTTCCATGCTATCAACCTCCATTATCGGGACGCTTCCCCCGCGCGGTATTCGGCGGCTTCCGCGAGCAGCGCTTTTGCGTGGGCGAGGCTGGACTCGCTGCCCTCGCGCACGCCGCCGAGCATGCGCGAGATCTCCCGCACGCGTTCCTCCGGCGAGAGCGTGCGAATGCGCGTGACCGTGCGCCCGTTTTCCTCGCCTTTCTCCACCAAATATTGGGAAGACGCCATCGCCGCGATTTGCTGCAAATGCGTCACGCAGATCACTTGACGGCAGCGCGCGATGTCCCACAGCTTTTCCGCTACGACCTGCGCCGTGCGTCCGGAAATGCCCGTGTCGATTTCGTCAAAGACCATCGACGGCACGAGCGTGCGCTGCGCCGAGATGGATTTGAGCGCCAGCATGAGCCGCGAAAGCTCGCCGCCCGAGGCGATCCTCGACAGCGAGCGCGGTTCTTCGCCCTTGTTGGGCGATATCAGGAAGCGCACGTCGTCCTTGCCGTCCGGCGCGTCCTTGGCGCGCTCGATGGCAACCACGAAGCGCGTGCCCGCCATGTTGAGCTGCGAAAGCTGGCGCTCCATGTCGCCCTCGAGCGTGCCCGCAATGACGCGGCGCGAGGCGGTCAGGGCGTTGGCGGCAATGTCATAGTCCCGGAGCAGCGCGTCGCGCTGTTTTTTGAGCGCGGAAAGGTCGTCGTCCAGCGTGCCGAAGGTGGCAAGCTCGGCGCGCACGCTTTCCAGCGTTTTGAGCATATCCTCCACCGACGCGCCATATTTGCGCGATAAACGGCGCAGGATATCCAATCGTTCGCCGATTTCTTCTAATCTTTGCGGGTCGTCCTCCACATCTCCGTGCAAATCGCGGAGGGTGAAGCCAACGTCCTCCACTTCATAGTACAGATCGCTGAGCCGCGCGCGCACGCTTTCATACGCCGCGTCGTACCCCGCGACGCTTTTCACCGCCTCCAGCCCCTCGCGCAGCGACGACAGCGCGCTTTCCGCGATCGCCTGCTGCGCGGCGCGAAACGCGCGCCCGATTTTGTCGGAAGCGCGCAAACGGTCGCGCTCGGCGGCAAGCGCCTCTTCCTCGCCGGGAACGAGCTTTGCTTCCGCCAGCTCGCGCTCGCGCTTTTCCAGCTCCGCCACGCGCGCCGCGCGCCGTGCGCCCTCGCCTTCCAGCCGCGCGACCTCGCGCGAAAGCCGATGGTACTCGGCATAGCACGCGCGCACGCGCGCAAGCAGCGCCTGATGCGCGTCGTCGCCGAACGCGTCCAGAAAGCCCATGTGCCTGCGCTCGTCCATCAAATACTGGTGCTCGTGCTGCCCATGCAAATCCATCAGCAGCTCGGCGACCTGCTTATAAAACGCGAGCTGCGTGACACACCCCGACACGCGGCACACGCTGCGCCCGCTCGTCGATATTTCGCGCGAGAGCGTCAAAAAGCCGTCCTCGATTTCCAGCTCCTGCGACGCGAGCAGCTCCGGCAGCGCGCCGTCTTCGCGCACGGCGAACACGCCCTCGACATACGCCTTGTCCGCGCCCTGCCGAATAAGCTCGCGCTCCGCCTTGCCGCCGAGCAGCAGCGTCACCGCGTCCACGACCAGCGATTTGCCCGCGCCCGTCTCGCCCGTGAGCGCGTGCAGCCCTTCGCCGAGCGTCAGCGTGATCTCGTCGATGAGCGCGATATTGCGCACCAATAGCTGGGTGAGCATATTACTTCAATATGTCCTCAAACTTCCTCTGCACGTCGGCGGAATCGGTATCGGCGCGCACGACGACCATGATGGTGTTGTCGCCCGAAAGCGTGCCGAGGATCTCCGGCCAACGCATGCTGTCGATCGCCTCGCCCGCGACGTCGGGCGTCAGCGGCGCTTTGCCCGCGATAACGCTGCACAGGGCTCTATATGTCGGCTTTGGCAGCCGCTCGCGCATTACTTCGTCGTTAAAAACATCGCTTCCGTAGAGTTCTACCAGTTTAGTCATAATAGCATGCTCCTTCAAATGCATCTAAATTTAAAGGCGCTTCATAACCGGCAATAAGCCGGAATGAAGCGCCTTTGCTTCTGATTCAATTATTGACCT
>CAZEIC010000002.1:0-16238 GCA_964512175.1 uncultured Oscillospiraceae bacterium
CTCGGCGTAGGGCATCATGCTCAAGCGCATCACGTCTTCCAGCGGCGTTTGCACGATATCGGGCGTAAAGGTTTCGGCGGGCGGTTTGGGCATGCAAATTGCTCCTTCACACAGTGTTGGCGGCGCTTACGCCAATTCTTTTTTCTTGGCGTGCTCCTCGAAGGAATCGCGCTTGTTGAAGTCCGCGTGCTCGGTGATGTACTGCCTGCGCGGCTCGACCTTGTCGCCCATCAAAATCGTGATGATGCGGTCGGCTTCCGCCGTGTCCTCGATCGTCACCTGCATGAGCTTGCGGCGCTCGGGGTTCATGGTCGTCTCCCAGAGCTGTTCGGGGTTCATTTCGCCAAGACCTTTATAGCGCTGGAGCGTGTAGCCCTTGAGGTTCGCGGTGAGCTTCTTCAATTCGCGGTCGTCGTAGGCGTACTGCGCGGGCGCGTTGGGCTTCTTGACCTGATACAGCGGCGGCATGCCAATGAACACATGCCCCGCCGTCACCAGATCGCGCATGTATCTGTAGAAGAATGTCAAAAGGATCGCGCGGATGTGCGCGCCGTCCTGATCGGCGTCCGACAGGATGATGACCTTGTAATACTTGAGCGACGCAAGCGTAAAGTCTTCGTCGATGCCCGTGCCAAGCGCCGTGATGACCGAACGGAACTCCTCGTTTTCCAACACTTGATCGAGCCGCTTTTTCTCGGCGTTCAGCGGCTTGCCGCGCAGCGGCAAAATCGCCTGAAAGCGCCTGTCGCGCCCCTGCTTGGCGCTGCCGCCCGCCGAATCGCCCTCGACGATGAACAGCTCGTTCTCCTGCGGTCTGCGCCCCGTGCACGAGGACAATTTCCCGACCAGCGGCGCGGCTTCGAGCTGGTTCTTCGCGCGCGCGACCTCGCGCGCCTTGCGCGTCGCCTCGCGCACCTTCGCCGCCTTGACGGCTTTCTCCACGATGCGCGCGGACAGTTCGCCGTTTTTCAAGTCCTCCAGAAACTCGGTCAGCCGCTGCAGCACGATCGCCTCGACCGCCGGACGCACTTCGGTGTTGCCCAAGCGCCCTTTTGTCTGCCCCTCGAACTGCGGGTTTTTGACCATGACCGTCACGACCGCCGTCAGGCCCTCGCGGAAATCCTCGCCCGCGAGGTTCGCGTCCTTCTCTTTCAACGCGCCGATTTTTCGGGCGTAATCGTTGAACGCCCTCGTCAGCGCCGCGCGGAAGCCCGCCTCGTGCGTGCCGCCCTCGCCGGTGGGGATGTTGTTGGCGTAGGAAAAGACGGACTCTGTGTACGCGTCGGTGTACTGCATGGCGACGGCGCAGAGGATGTCGTCGCGCCTGCCTTCCAGCAGGATGGGCGCGTCGTGCAGCGCGTTCTTGTCGGCGTTCAAATATTTGACGTAATCGGCGATGCCCCCGGCGTAGCAGTATTCCTTGGTTTCCGCGTCCTTCTGGCGCTCGTCTAAAAACGTCACCTTCACGCCTTTGTTGAGGTACGCCAGTTCGCGCAGCCGCCGCGATACGGTGTCTGCGCTGAAGCGCGTTTCCTCGAACACGGTATCGTCCGGCAGGAAGCGAACCAGCGTTCCGCGCTTGCGCGTGTTGCCGATCCTTTGCAGCCCGCCCACCGGATGCCCGGCGAGCAGCTTTTTTTCTTTCTCGTCCCAGACCGCCTCGAAGCGCATTTGATAATGCGTCCAGTCGCGGAAGGAATCGACCGTCATCCACTTGGACAATGCGTTCACGACCGACGCGCCCACGCCGTGCAGCCCGCCCGAGTAGGCGTAGTTCTGGTCGCCGAACTTGCCGCCCGCGTGCAGGCGCGTGTAGATGACCTCCATGCCCGAAACGCCGAGCGTCGGGTGGATGTCGCACGGCACGCCGCGCCCGTTGTCCCACACCGAGCACGAGCCGTCCTTGTGCAGCGTGACCGCGACCTCCGTACCAAAGCCGCCCATCGCCTCGTCCACGGCGTTATCGACGATTTCCCATAACAGGTGATGCAGCCCGCGCGAGCCCGTCGAGCCGATGTACATGCCCGGGCGCATGCGAACGGCGTCCAGCCCTTCGAGCACCTGGATGTTGGATGCGTTGTAGCCCTTGTCGGTCATGAAAGCAGTGTCCTCCTGTCGGGATGGCGCGTTATGAGGGTTCTTATAAGTCGTGTACCGGCTTTTGCGAGGCGATGGTCGCGATGTTCATGGCGTGGTCGGCGACGCGCTCGAGGTTGCGGATCATTTCGAGGAACACCACGCCGCTCTTGGGCGAGCATTTTTTGTCCTTCAAACGCTCGATGTGCGCGTCGCGCAGCGCCTCGGTCATGTCGTCGACCTCGTTTTCGATAAGCGTCAGCCGCGCGAGCGCCTCGGGCGACATGCGCTCCTCGGAGAACGCCGCCAGCGCGGTATCGAGCATCGACAGCACGCGCTCGCGCAGCGCGGACAATTCCTCCTGCGCGCGGGACGAGAGCTTGACGCGCTTTTCCTCGCGCTCCTTGGCGATGTCCAGCAGGTTCATGGCGTGGTCCGACACGCGTTCAAAGTCGTTGACGACATGGAACAGCGAGGCGACGCGGCGGTTGTCGCGCTCGGACAAGTCCAGCGCGCGCACCGTCACCAGCGCGCCGGTGATCGCCACGTCCAGATAATCGCACAGCGCCTCGCGCTCCTCGATCGCCTCCTGATGCAGCGGCGAGGCGGTAAGCGCGTCGGAAAGCGCCTCGGCGATGTTGTCGCGCGCGGCGCTCCCCATGCGGCAGACCTCCTGAAAAAGCTGCTCGGCGGCAACGGCGGGCGTGGACAGCAGGCGTTCGTCGTAACAGACCATGCGAAGCTGCGTGTCCTCCGGCTCTTCGCCGCGCACCAGCAGGCACGCCGCGCGCTCCAGCAGCGTCGCCATCGGCAGCATGACGATGGTGGATACGATGTTGAACATAACGTGCGTGAAGGCGATTTGCAGCTTGACGTTGTTCGGGGCGAGCAGCGCCATCCAGTCCATGATCGGCAAAAACAGCGAAACCACCACGAACAGCGCCGTGCCGATGACGTTGAACAGCAAGTGCACGACCGCCGCGCGCCGCGCCGTGACCGAGGCGGACGCGGACGCGATCATGGCGGTGACGCAAGTGCCGATGTTCTGCCCCAAGAGGATGTATAATGCGGTGTTCATCGGCACAAGCCCCTGCGCCGCCAGCACCTGCAACAGACCGACCGACGCGGACGAGCTTTGGATGATCGCCGTCACGCCCGCGCCCAGCAGCACGCCGAGGATGGGGTTGGACACGCCGATCATCAAATCGCGGAAGAGCGCCCAGTCGCGCAGCGGCGCCATGGAATCGCTCATGATGTTCAGCCCGGTAAACAATACGCCCAGCCCCAGCAGCACGTTGCCCGTCTGCTTGACCGCGTCGCGCTTGCTCGCGAACGTCAGGATCATGCCGACCAGCGCGAAGATCGCGCCCAAGTCGAACTTGACCGACAATAATAAGGAAGTGACCGTCGTGCCGATGTTCGCGCCCATGATCACGCCGACCGCCTGCGAGAGCGACAGCAGCCGCGCGTTGACGAAGCCCACGACCATGACCGTCGTCGCCGACGAGCTTTGGATGACCGCCGTCACGCCCAGCCCCATGAGCACGGCGAGCGCGCGGTTGCGCGTCAGCAGCGACAGCAAATGCTTGAGCTTGGGCCCCGCCGCGCGCTCCAGCGCGTCGCCCATGACCTTCATGCCGAACAGAAACAGCGCCAGCCCGCCCAGCAGGGCGATGATACTCGTATAATCCATCGTAACTCCTTATTGTTTTTGCGCGCCCTGCCTGCGCAGGCTGGAATACCCGCGCCGGCGGTCGTACAGCGCGCGCCGCGCGGGCGCTTGCCTGCGCGCGCTTTCCCAGACGGGCGCTTCGCCCTCCGACATCACGCACGGCGACAGCCGCGAGAACGCCTGATTGACGATGTACTCGTAGGGCGCGCACGGGCGCGCCGCCGAGCGCGTCAGCGAGTGCGGGTACTGGATGGCGCGCATCAGCACGCCCAGACTCTTTTTCGCGTCGCCGCCAAACAGCGCCGACTGCCGCGCGGCGATGCTATCCAGCCGCTCGCGCGAAGGCGCGCGGCGCTCCCAGCGCTCGATGCCCGCCCGCAGGCGCTCGCGGAGCTTTTGCAGCCCCGATTCCAGCGGCGCGCGCGCGATCGCCAGCACGCGCCTTGGCACGGCGCGCCCCATCAGCATCTTGAGCGCGCCCGACGCCTGCTCCTCGTCGCCCTGCAGCGCCTCCACGCGCTCGACCAGCGCCAGCAGCGTGTAGAGCACGTCGAGCGTGGAACGGATGGAGAAGCAGTAGGCGAGCATGCGCCGGAAATCCGGATCGTGCCAGAGCGCCTGATAGCACGCGTCGCGCAGCGCGGGGTCGGCGCGCAGCACCATGCACACGCCCAGATGCGCGCGCGCGCCCACGCGCGGGATCAGATCGTCGCCGTTGACGATATGGTACATCGGGAAGGCTTCCGCGGAGAGCCGCCTGTCGGCGACCACCATGGGCGAGGCAAAGCCGTAGCCGAGGAAATTGCGCATGTCCGCGCCCTCGCGCGAAAGCAGGTACAGCATCGCCTGCATGACCGCCGCGCCTTGGCTGTGCCCCGCGCAAAAGACAAGAAAGCGGCTGCTTTCGCGCGCCGTTTCGCGGAAAACGTCGCCCAAGGTGAGCTTGTCCCGCGAAAACGCCCTCGCGAGCGTCGGGAACTGGATGTCCTCGCGGTGATCCAGCACCTGCCGCGCGAGCTTGAGAAAGCCCTCGTGCATGCCGTCCTCCGGCTCGAACGCGAGGTTGGGCAGCCAGTCGCGCAGGCGCTTGCCCGTGCCCGCGAACGCGAGCGTTACCAGCACGCGCCCGTCCGGAAGCGGCTTTGCCATGACGACCGTCTTGCCCGAGCGCAGCCTGTCCTCGCGCTTGCCCAGCAGCCCCAATATCTGCCGCGCGGCGTTGCCCGCGTTCGCGCGCTTGCGCGCCTTGCCCTCGAGCCAGTCCGCGCTCCGCCTGCGCTCGCCCGCGCCGATGAGGTCGTCGTCCACCTGAATGGTCACGTCCAGCCAGCCGCCGTCCAGCCACGGGTCAAGCTCGAAATCATACGCCGTCGCCGCCAGTTCCAGCGCAAAGCGCGCCGTTTCCTTGGAGAACGGCGGCACGCGCCCCGAAACGCCGCCCGGCGTCAGCGCGCTCACCCGGGATAAATCGACCGGCGTATACCGCCCGGCGACCGACATGGACAACCCTCCCCCTATACCATATAATATCACAAGAACGCGGTTTCAAGCAAGCGTATTGTACATCCGCCGCGGATGTGGTACACTGGGCGAAACGAAACGCGGGGAGGCGACGGGCGTGCCGAGCATGATGAGCCTTGTCATCCGTTCACAGATTACGCTGCTCAACCCATTGATCACCAAGATGGACATGGGCGTGCAGCGCAAGCTGCAGGACGCGCTGGGCGCGCTGGGCTCCAAGGCGCTGGAGGGCAGCGTGACCTACGAGGACGCGGCGTTTGAGCGCTTTGGCGGCGCGTATGCCACGCCCAAGGCATGCGCGCCCGGGCACGCCATCCTCTACCTGCACGGCGGCGCGTACACCGCCGGCTCGCTCGCCTATGCGCGCGGCTTTGGCGGCGTGCTCGCGCAGGCGACGCATCTGCGCACGCTCTGCGTGGGCTATCGGCTCGCGCCGGAAAACCCGTTCCCCGCCGCGCTGGAGGACGCGCTCGACGCGTACTTCCTGCTTTTGTACCATTATGAGCCGGAGAACGTGTATCTCGTGGGCGAATCGGCGGGCGGCGGGCTGTGCTACGCGCTCGCGCTCAAGCTCAAGGCGCTCGGCGCGCCCATGCCGGGGAAGATCGTCGCGCTCTCGCCGTGGACAGACCTCGCCATGACGGGCGACGCCTGCGCGCGCAACCGCGACATCGACCCCGTGCTCACGCGCGAAGGGCTGCTCTACAACGCCGGGCTGTACGCGGGCGACGACCTCAAAGACCCGCTTGTGTCGCCGCTGTACGGCGACGTTTCCGGGCTGCCGCCCTCGCTTTTGTTCGCCGGAACAAATGAAATCCTCGAGGACGACGCTTCGCGCCTGCACGACAAGCTGCTGGCGGCGGGCTGTCAGTCCACGCTGCACATCGAGCCGGGTATGTGGCATGTCTACCCCCTCTACGGCGTGCCCGAGGGGCGGGAGGCGATCACCGAGATCGCGGCGTTCCTGCGCGCGCCGCAAGCGCAATGAAAAAGAAGTACCGCCAAGCCGCGCCCTCGTGGCTCAAGCTGGACAACGCCGCGAAGATCTACCCCGCCGCGCGCTCGCGCGGGTGGGCGGCGATGTTCCGGCTGTCGGTCACGCTGCGCGAGCCGGTCGATACCGCCGCGCTCGAAAAGGCGCTCAAATCCACGCTCGCGCGGCTTCCGGCGTTCGCCTGCAAGCTGCGCGCGGGCGTGTTTTGGTATTATCTGGAAAGGATGGAGGGCGCGCCCGACATCCAGCCCGACGTTGGCAACCCGCTGGTACGCATGAATCTGCGGGAGAACAAGCGCTTCCTGTTCCGCGTGCGCGTGCATCAATCGCGCATCGCGGTGGAGTTCTTCCACGCGCTGACCGACGGCACGGGCGGCATGTGCTTCCTCAAAACGCTGACCGCCGAATACCTGCGCGTCAAGTACGGCGCGCACATCCCGCGCGCGGGCGATATTCTGGACTGCCAGCGCCGCCCCAACGAGGCGGAATGGGAGGACAGCTTCCTTAAATACGCGCGCGAAACGCGCCGCCCGCGCGGCGAGCAGGCGGCGTACCGCGTGCCCGGCACGCCCGAGGAGCGCGATTTCCTGAACATCACGACGGGCATCATCGACGCCGCCGCGCTGACGCGAAAATCGCGCGAATTGGGCGCGACGGTCACGGTGCTGCTCGCCGCGCTGCTGATCGACGCGATCTCGCGCGTGCAAAGGCTCGAGCCGTCGAAGCGCAAAAAGCGTATGCCGGTCAAGGTGTCCGTGCCCGTGAACCTGCGCAGGTTCTACCCCACGCAGACGCTGCGCAACTTTTCTTCCTATATAAATCCCGGCGTGCAGAGCGCCTACGGCGAGCATTCGCTCGAGGACATCCTCACGCAGGTCAAGCACTATATCGGCATGGAGGCGCAGGAAAAGCCGCTGAACGCGCGCTGGTCGGGCAACGTGCTGGACGAGCGCAACCGCCTTGTGCGCGTGATGCCGCTGTTCATCAAGGTGCTGACGCTCAAGGCGTTCTTCCGCGCGCAGGGCGACCGCTACTACTCTACCACGCTGTCCAACCTTGGGCTGGTGACGCTGCCGCCCGAAATGGCGCGATACGTCGCGCGGTTTGATTTCATCCTCGGCCCGCCCAGCGTCAACCCGCTCAACTGCGCGTGCGTGGGCTACGACGGCATGATCTACATCAACATGTCGCGCACCGTCCGCGAGCCGGTCGTCGAACGGCTGTTTTTCACGTCGCTGGTGAAGATGGGCGTGCCCGTCAAAATCGAGAGCAACCAACGGGATGAATGCTGAAAGGTCGGCGTGTAGGGGGCGATGCCCACATCGCCCCGCCGATACGCGTCCCCGTAGGGGCGGGGCTCTGCTCCGCCCGACATCCTGTTATGAAAGGTCGGTGAACGTATGAGCTATTGCGTGCAATGCGGCGTGGAGCTGGCGGCGTCGGAAAAGCGCTGTCCGCTGTGCGACACGCCTGTCGTGAACCCCAACGCCCCGGCGGGCGCGTTCGGCGAGCCGCCGTACCCGCGCGAGCTGGAGCATATCGCGCGCAAAATCGACCGTCGCTACGGCATGTGGCTGGCGACGCTCGCGCTGCTGTTGCCGATGGCGGTGTCGCTGGTCGTCGATATCTGCACGAGCGAGGGCGGCTGGTGGTCTTTATACGTGCTGGGCGCGGGCGCGTGCCTGTGGGTCTGGGTGCTGTTGCCGCTTTGGAAAAGCATGCAAAGACCGTATGTCTACCTCGCGCTGGACATCGCGGCGCTCGCGTCGTATTTGCTGCTCGTCTGGGCGATCTCGGGCGGCGGCAGGTGGTATCTGCACCTCGCGCTGCCGCTGTGCCTCGTGCTCGGGCTGTACTGCGTCGCTTGCGTGTTCATCAAGCGCCGCGAAAGCGTCAAAGGGCTGCACAAGCCCGGCTGGATGATCCTGATAGGCGCGTGCATGATCGTCGCGCTGGAGTGCGTGATCGACGATTTCCTGTGGGAGAGCGTGCGCCTCGGCTGGTCGCTGTACACCGCCGTGCCGCTTGCCTCGCTGAGCCTCGCCTGCCGCATCATCGAAAAAAAGCAGCAGCTCAAGGACAGCATCCGGAAACGATTGTATATCTAAATTCTCCGCCCGCGCAGCCGATAGGCGACCGCGACGACCGCCGCCATGCACGCCGCGATGATCGCGCGGCACAGCGGCACGGGCATTTCTTGGCTCTTGTCGATGGCAAACTCCATGCCGACGCACACGCCGAGCGCGACGACCGCCAGCGCGCACGCCGCGATCAGCCGCTTTTTGTCGAGCCGCGCGCGCTTGACATACGCAAAGTACGCAAACAGTGCCATGCCCATAGCAAACACCTGATTGACCCTGACGAACCCCACGCGCAGGAACTCGTCCTGCCGCATGCTTTCAAAGAGCACCTGCGAAGCGCCGACGAGCAGCAAAAACCGCAGCAGCGCGTCCCCCGGGGCGCGCTTGTCGCCGCGCGTCAGGCAAAACGCCGCGACGAGCGCCGCCAGCCCTTCGAGCACGAACACCGCCAGATACCACTCGCCCCACTCGTTTGACACGCACAGCGGGAAAAACTGCATGACCTCTGTCTGGATATACGCGCCCGTGCCCTGCGCGGTGAAGCCCTCGGCAAACCGCGCGATGGCAAGCGCGACCGCCGCGCCCGGGGCGGCGCAGTCCGCGACGGCGGCGAACGGCCGTTTCACGATGCGCGCGCACAGCAGCGCCGCCAGCAGCGCGCCGGACACCGCGCCCCAGAACGCGAACCCGCCCAGCCACAGCTTGAACGCGAACCCAAGCCCGAACTCCGCGAGCAGCTCGCGCCGAATGACCAGAAACGCGGCGCGCGCGCAGATAACGCACAGCGGCACGGCGAGCAGCGTGAAGATCTCGCCCGTGCCCTTGGGCAGCCCGCGCCTGCGCGCCGCCCGTTCGATCATGCACAGCGCGGCGACCGCCGCGAGCGCAAGGCACAGCCCGTAGGCGCGCAGGCTGACGCCAAGCACCGATAGCAGCGGGACGTTCTGCGTCATTGCGCCGCACCTCCGTCATACGCGCTCACGAAGCACACCATGTCGCAGACCGTGCGGAACTTGGGCAGCGAATTGATTTTCTTGCCGCGGAAGACCATCGTGGACGACGAGCCGCCGTCGAGGTTGTAGGCGTTGTCCACGCCCAAAGAATCCACCAAATCGGCGAATTGCGGAATCGTCAGCCCGACCGAGCCTTTGTCCTCGGGGCCCTCGGACACGATGCACACATAGGACAGCGGCCCGTCCTGCGCGAGCGCCACGCGCTGGGCGCTCTTGAACGTGGCGTTGCTGTTGTCGTTAAAGACCGTCGCCTTTTCGCCGTTCACCACCAGCCCGGGGCCGAAGTTGAACGTGTTGACCATCACGCCGCCGAACGCCGCGACCTTTTTGTCGTCGGGCTGGGGGATGATGTGCAGATCGCCCTTGTCGTCGATGATGAGGATGTCGCGGCGCATGTCGGGGCGCTCGCGCCAGACCTTGCCCTGCCGGACGATGTACCCGAAGTATTCGTAGCTGAAATAATCGCCGTTGATGGCAAGCACGGCGTTCGCGCGGTTGGCGATCTGCGCGCCCGCCAACGTCTGCTGGGAATAATAGGAAAACGCCACCGCCGTGCGTAGCTGCGACGGGTGCGCGAGTTGTACGCGCGCGACGAGGTAATCGGTTTCCAGATAGCGCCCGCGCTCGATGGCGATGGACAAAGACGGGTCTTCATACCGCGTGTCGTCCAGATAAAACCGGTCGTCTATCGGCATGCCGGCGGGCGCGTCCAAGGGAATGGGCGCTACGCCCTCGGGCAGCGCGACGCTCTCGCCGAGCGCGTCGTAGAGCACCGTCCCCGACGGCACGAGAAACGCCAGCAGTAAAAGCGCCAATAGCAGCAGCAGCGCGCGAACCCAGCGGTTACTCATCCAAATAACTCCCCTTTTCAGGCAAAAACCGTCGCCGCATTTCCAGAAAGAAAGTATACCAATTTTCATGGCGGTTGTAAAGGGCGGGGTTGGCTTGTCACAGGGCTTGCGCATGAATGATAGGAGAGGCGGGCGGCGAAACGCCGCCCCTACGACGGCGTGCGATTTTATCCCGATCGTAGGGGCGGATGCCCACATCCGCCCGCATGCACGGATATTTGTTCGCGGGTCGATGTGGGCATCGACCCCTACAAGGGGATTGAACGCCCGCGTGCTCGTTCATGCGCGAGCCGTTTGGCTTGTCAACACCCCGGTTGCTGGTGTATAATAGATGGAACGACAGGGAGGGGTTTGTATGCACGCATTGGATATCGTCACGCGGCTGGTGGCGCAGGGGCTGGAGGAAGGGGCGTTTCCGTCGGCGGCGGTTGCGGTCGGCAGGGGCGAAACGCTTCTGTATACGCACGTCGCGGGCGTGACGAAGCTGCGCGGCGGGCTGCCCGTCACCGAGGACACGCTCTATGACATGGCTTCCGTCACGAAGCTGTTTAGCACCGCGCCCGTCGCGTGGCACGCCATCGAGCGCGGCATGCTGACGCTCGACGATACGCTCGGCGACTTTTTCGACGCGCCGGAGGACAAGCACGACATCACGATCCGCCAGCTTTTGACGCACACGGCGGGCTTCGCGCCCAGCCTGCACATCTGGCAGGCGTGCCAAGACCCCGAGCAGGTCGCGGAATACATCCTTTCGCAGCCGCTTGCCTACGCGCCGGGGACGGACGTGCGCTACAGCTGCACGGGGTTCATCACGCTGGGCAAGCTGCTGGAGAAGGTATACGGCGAGCGCTTGGACGCGCTTGCGAAGCGCTTGGTGTTCGAGCCGCTTGGCATGCGCGATACCGGGTATAACCCGGCGTTTTCGCCGAACATCGCGGCGACGGAGATAGACCCCGCCACGGGCGCGCCGATTCAGGGCGTGGTGCACGACGAGAACGCGCGCTTTCTCGGCGGCGTGGCGGGCAACGCGGGCGTGTTTTCAACGCTGAACGACAGCGTGCGCTTCGCGCGCATGCTGGCGACGGGCGGGCGCGGGCTGGTCTGCCCCGCGACGCTCAAGAAGGCGGCGCGCAATTACACCCCCGGCATGGACACGCATCGTGGGCTGGGGCTGCACATCGCGGGCTTGCCCGGTTCGTACGCGGGCGATTTGTTCCCGGACAATTCTTTCGGGCACACGGGGTTTACCGGCACGTCCATCGTCGTGTCGCCCGACGACGGGCTGTACGTGGTGTTCCTCACCAACCGCGTGCACCCCACGCGCGACAACGGCGCGCATATCCGGTATCGAAGGCTGATCCATAACGCCGTGTACGCGGCGGTGACTGGAAGGGAATAGGGAAGCGTAGGGGCGGGGCTTTGCTCCGCCCGCGCCCCGTTTCCGGTTGTTGAACGTTATTGCGGGCGGAGCAGAGCCCCGCCCCTACGGTCAACCAATCCCCCGCACCTTGTTTCCTCCCCGGGCGGAGCAGAGCCCCGCCCCTACGGTCAACCAATCCCCGCCCCTGCGTTTCCTCCCCCGTCTCTCAATGAAAACGGAGGTTATCGTTTGCCACCAAAGCATACCCCCCCGCAGTCCTCGCCGCAGGCGCGCGCGCTGCTGGGCATGAACTCCTTCAGCGTGCTGTACGCGTTCCTGTACTGCATGCTGGCATCCGGCGCGCTGGGCGCCGCGCCCGTCATGGGCGGCGCGCTGTTCATGCTGGGGCGCGTGGCGACGATGCTGGCGCGGCAGATCTCGCGCAAGAAAACGCGCGCGCTGCCCAAGGCGCTGCGCAGGACGGGCGCTGTCATCCTGCTGGCGCTGCTGCCCATCTCGCTGGCGCTGCTGCTACTCTATCCGCTTGCCGCGCCCGCGCCGCTGTTCTGGCTGCTGGCGTGCCTTGCGCTGCTCATCACATGGCGCGGCACGCTGACGCGGCGGCTGTTCCTCTGGTGCCGCGCGCGCGCTCTCTCTTATGCGCAGACCAACCTGCGGCTGACGCTGCTTTCGGCGGCGCTGTGCGTGCCGCTGGCGCTGGCGCTGTTTTTCTCGCTGGACGCGACGCGCGCCGCGTACCTGATGGGCGGCTACGTGCTCAGCGCGGCGCTGGAGTGCTATGGGCTGTGGACGGAGGGCGAGCCGCCGCATACCGACGAGCGCGACGAGCCCGAAGACTTGACGGCGCTTCGCGGCGCGCACGCCTACCGCGTGTTCCAGTACGTGCTGTGCATCGCGGCGGCGGCGCTGCAGGTGACGATCGTGATGGCGTACGCCTACATTGGCGCGACGGCGACCGGCGTGCTCTACTGCATGGCGATCGCGTTGGTGTGCACGTTCGCCGCGCGCGAAATGGCGACGTGGGTGCTCAAAAAAACGCTCACGCGCGACCCCGACCCCGGCAACGTCCTGATTTTCGGGCTGGCGGCGTGGCTGCTGGGGCTGCTGGTGTTCGCGCGCAACCTGTCGCTGTCGGACGAATGGGCGGCGTACCTCTCGCTTGCGATGTGCTCCATCGGCGGCACGATCTCGGCGGTCGCGCTTTCGCGGCTGTCGCGCGACATGCGCCGCGTGGCGGAATTCACGACCGGGCGTGTCCCGGGCGCGCGTTATGAAGAGGCGCAGCACGCCGCCGTCGAATTTTCGTCGCTGGCGGGGCAGGCGCTGGCGCTCATCGGGCTGGCGCTGTGGGGGCTGCTGGCGGGCAGCGGCGAAACGCTCGTGGCGCAGCCGCCGCTGCTGCTTCCGGCGTGCCTGCTGGTGCTGGCGGCGTTCTTGGCGGCGCTGCGCTTCCCGATGACCAAGCGCCACCTCGAAAAGCTGCGCCGCTTTTTGCAGCTCCGCGAGCGCGGCGAGAAGAACGCGCCGCTGGAGAAGGAGCTGGAGGGCGTGGTCGTGCAAAAGAGCAAGCGCCGCTACGTCGTGAAGATCATCATCGCGCTCATCCGCCCGTTTTACTACCATAAGATATTGGGGCGCGAGAACGTGCGGCTGGACGACGATATCGCGGCGATCTTCGTGTGCAACCACGGCGAACTCTACGGCCCCGTCGTCACGAACCTGTACGTGCCCTATTCCTTCCGTCCGTGGGTGATCTCCGAATTGATGGAGCCAGCCGAGGTGTCGGATTATATTTATCAGTTCACGATCCTGCGCCAGCGCTGGCTGCCGAGCCGCTGGAAGCGCCCGCTTGCCGACGCGCTCACCCCGGCGATCATCCGCGTCATGCGCTCGCTCGAGAGCATCCCGGTGTACCGCGACCGCCCGCGCGAATTGATCCGCACGTTCAAGACGACGGCGCAGGCGATGCAGGCGGGGGACAACATCCTCTTGTTCCCGGAGAACCCGCACGCCGCCAATCAGGAAAAAGAGGGCTACCTGCGCGACGGCATCGGCGAGTTTTCGACGGGCTTTGTGATGATCGCGCAGGTGTATTACGATCTGACGGGCAAGCGCGCGCAGTTCATTCCCATTTATGCCGACAAGGAGCGCCGAACCCTGACCTTCGGGCATGCCACGCGCTACGACCCCGAGCCGCCGCCCGTGCCGGAGAAGGAGCGCATTGTCGAGCACCTGCGCGGGGAAATGCTGCGGCTGGGAAAATTCGCCGGATGAAAGCGCGCGGCTCGCGCGTTCTATAGGCGTATAGTCAATCTCTGGAATGTCATGTATGGAGGATGCCGATGTGGATATTTTGAGAACACTGCTGGTGTATATGGTGATGCTGGTGTCGTCCTCGGCGCAGCTCGCGCCCGGCACGACGCCCATCCCGCCCGAGGCGCTGATCACGCCCACGCCGATCGTCACGCCGTCGCCCACGCCCACGGCGGTCCCCACGCCTACGCCCACGCCCACGCCGTCCTACACGGCGCTGTACGTCGGTGACCGCGGGCAGAACGTGCGAACCCTGCAGACGCGCCTGACGCAGCTTGGGTTCTTGGACGACAAGATCGACGGCATATACGGTCAGAAGACGCGCAAGGCGGTGGAGGAATTCCAGCGCCTGAACGGGCTGTCGGTGGACGGCGTTGCCGGGAAAAACACGCTGCAAAAGCTCTATGAGAGCGGCAACATCGTGCTGCCCACGCGCGTTCCGGCGACGAACACGCCCCCGCCCGTCACCGCGCGCGTGCAGGTCAACTACCTTGCCACGACCGGGCAGACGCTCAACACCGCGTACATCACCTGCTACCTCGGCACGAACTACATCTACGCCAGCGACGCGTATGTGCCTGCCGGGTATACGCTGTCCGGCTCGCGCACCACGCCCGTGACGGTGACCGCCGCCGGGGTCGCCGTGCCCGCGTCGGTGACGTACCGCTACACCCCGCCCGTCGCCGTTACCGCCGACGTGACGGTGCGCTATGTGGACGATAACAGCGCCTTCCTTTCCTCGACGGTCGTTTCCTGCTCGCAGGGCGACAACACGGTGTACGCCGAGGATTCCCGCGTGCCCGCCGGGTACGCGCTGATGGGCTCGCGCGCGCAGCAGGTCAAGGTGTCCGCGTCGGGCGTCGCCACGCCGAGCACGGTGACGTTCGTATATAAAAAGCCCGCCGTGTCGGTCAGCGTGCCGGTCGAATACCGCACCAAGAACGGCATATTCGCCAACGACGCGATCGTTTGCAAGGACGGCGCGAACAGCGTCGCCGTCAATTACGGCAAAGTGCCCGCCGGGTACACGCTCATCAGCCCCGCCAGCGTGCCCGTTATGGTGGCAAATGGCGTCGCCTCGCCCACTGTCGTGCAGTTCGAGTTTTCAGAACCCGTGATCCCGCCCAAGAAGGTCATGGTCACGGTGCGCTACCTCAACCCGCAGGGCGTCGCCGATTACACCACGCAGGTGGAATGCACCGAGGGGCTGACAAACACCATTGCGGCGGACGACGGCAAAATGCCCGGGCTGATCCGCACAAGCCCCGCGAGCGTGGACGTGTCGGTGAACGCCGCCGGCGTCGCCTCGCCCAGCGCCGTGGACTTCCTGTACCGCAATCCGTACTCGGGCACGGTGACCGTGCTCTATCAGGACGAGAAGCAACAGAGCATCGCCGTAAACCCGGACGTGCAGCTCTTTGTCGAGGGCGGCGCGATGAACGTGGTCGCCAATGACAGCAACGTTCCTGCGGGCTATACCCGCACGAGCGACGCTTCCGTGCCCGTCGCGTTCGACGCGCAGGGCGCGCTGTCCCCGTCTACCGTGACCTTCTTCTACCAGTCCCCGCCGCCCGTGCCGACCTCGGTCAACGTGACGGTGCGTTATCTGGACGCAAGCAACGCGCCCATCCCGAACGTCGGCGGCATTGTCGCCTGCCAGACGGGCGCGAACACCGATATCGCGGCGGACGACGCTGCGCTGCTCGCGCTGGGGTACATCGTGACCGACGCGCAGAAGACCGTGACTGTCACGGTGGACGCGAATGCGAACGCGTCGCAGACGGCGGTGGACTTCCATTGCCGCGAGACGTACAAGGCGGACATCACGGTGCGCTATCAGGATGAAAACCAGAACGATATCGCGCTCGCGCCCGACACGCAGCGGTGCGTCGAGGGCGGCGTGATGACCGTGGTCGCCAATGACAGCAACGTTCCGTCCGGCTACACGCGCACGAGCGACGCTTCCGTGCCTATCACGTTCGACGCGCAGGGCGTTCCCTCGCAGACGACGGTGACGTTCACCTATAAAGCGCCCGCGCCGACCTCGGTCAACGTGACGGTGCGCTATCTGGATGCAAGCGGCGCGCCCATCCCGAACGTCGGCGGCATTGTCGCCTGCCAGACGGGCACAAGCACCGATATTGCGGCGGACGACGCGGCGCTGCTCGCGCTGGGGTACATCGTGACCGACGCGCAAAAGACCGTGACGATCACGGTCGACGCAAACGGCGTTCCCTCGCAGACGGCGGTGGACTTCCATTGCCGCGAGACGTATAAGGCTGACATCACGGTGCGCTATCAGGATGAAAACCAGAACGATATCGCGCTCGCGCCCG
>CAZEIC010000002.1:16338-75030 GCA_964512175.1 uncultured Oscillospiraceae bacterium
GACATCACGGTGCGCTATCAGGATGAAAACCAGAACGATATCGCGCTCGCGCCCGACACGCAGCGGTGCGTCGAGGGCGGCGTGATGACCGTGGTCGCCAATGACAGCAACGTTCCGTCCGGCTACACGCGCACGAGCGACGCTTCCGTGCCTATCACGTTCGACGCGCAGGGCGTTCCCTCGCAGACAACGGTGACGTTCACGTATAAAGCGCCCGCGCCGCCGGCAGCGCCCGTGACCGCCGTCGGCACGGCGACGTTCGAGCAACGCACCGCGCCCTCCTACCGCCCGACGAGCGGCGGCGACATGCTCGTGCCCGTGCTCGAGCTGCTGGGCATCACGGCGGATACAGACGCGAACGTGAACGGACATACCGTGCGCGTCGCCGTCGCGAGCGCCGACAGCGTGACCGTCACGGTCGACGGCAACCCCATCCTCGTGGCGGTTGCGTATCAATCGGAAGCGTATGTCACGCCCGAGAACCTCGCGCCCGCGCTGGGCATGTACCCGCAGTTCAGCGGCAACGACGTGGCGTTCGCGCAGCCGTAAACCTTGCTGCATCCTTCGCGCCGTCGGGAGTGATCCCGGCGGCGCTCTTTTTGCGGTCAAAAAATCCCCAAAAAGCACAAAATTCTCATTGGCGAATATGGAAACATATGGTACAATGTGAGCGTATGCAAATCGATGTAACATTGGTGCTCGACCTGATCGGGATGCTGCTCCCTATCATCATCCTCGCGATCGGGCGCACTGACCGTCGGCGCGCGCTGGCGGACAGGCTTTTTGGCATGCTGCTCGTCTGCGCGACGCTCACGCTTGCGTGCGACGTCGGCGCGTGGCTGCTGCTTGGCGACGACCGCGCTTTCGCGCATGACGCGACTGTCGCGCTGGAAACGGCGTACTACGCCTTTGAAACGCTGTTTTGCTATTGTTGGCTGCTGTTTGCCGACATCAGCAATTTCGATTCGCGCGAGCGTCTGCGCGGGCGCGCCGTCTGGTACGTAATCCCGTTGTGTTTCCAGCTTGCCGCGCTCGCGTACAACCTGTGGACGGGCGCGCTTTTCACGGTCGCGGCTGGCAACGCCGTCGTGCCGTCTCGGTATTTCTACGTCGGCAGGGCTTCCTTTTTTATCTACACGCTGGGCGCGCTGGCGCTCACGCTGCGCAGGCTGTTTCAGTGCGAGACCGCGCACCAGAAGCAGCGCTGCGGCATTTTTCTTGTGTTCATGCTCACGCCCGTCGTCGGGGCGCTGGCGTCGGCGTTTTCGCACGGGCTGTCGTTCGCGTGGATGGCGCTGCTGCTGCTCATCATCCATCTGGACAGGGAAAACAAGCGCGTCGTCGAACGCCAGCTTAAGTCCGCGCAGGAAGCGGAGCACAGCGCGAGCCTTGCCGCCGAGCTGGCGCAGAGCCGCATCGCCATCATGGTCTCGCAAATCCAGCCGCATTTCCTGTTCAACGCGCTGGCGAGCATCGGCGCGCTGTGCGACGACGACCCCGCCGCCGCGTCCGCCGCCATCGACCACTTTTCCTTCTTCCTGCGCCGGAACATCGACGCGCTCACGACCACCGTCCCCATCGCCTTCCAGCGCGAACTGGAGCATGTGCGCGATTACCTGTACATCGAGGAGATGCGCTTTGGCGAGCGCCTGCGCGTGCGCTACGATATCGCGTTCATCGATTTTCTGCTGCCGACGCTGACCGTGCAGCCCATCGTGGAGAACGCCGTGCGCTACGGCGTGACCCAGCGCCCCGAGGGCGGCGAGATCATCATCGAGGCACGGCGCGACGGCGATCGCGCGGTGTGCGTCGTGCGCGACGACGGCGTAGGCTTCGACGTTTCCGCGCCGCTGACCGACGGGCGCGCGCATGTGGGCATCGCCAACGTGCGCGGACGGCTGGAAACCGTCTGCCGCGGCGCGCTGACGATCGAGAGCCTGCCCGGGGTCGGCACGGTGGCGACCATCAGCGTGCCGCTTGATTCAAACGAATGGATGGGGGGCGACGGCGCTTGAACGTCATCGTTGTGGAGGACGACCGGCTGGTGCTCTCGCGTATGCTGACGCTGCTTTCGCGCGTGCTGCCAGACGCGCGGGCGACCGGGTTTCTAACGCCCGCCGCGGCGCTGTCCTCGCAGGAATGCGCGCAGGCGGACGTGGCGATTCTGGACGTGAACCTGCCGGGGATGACGGGCGTGGCGCTGGCGTGGCAGCTCAAGCGCGTGTGTCCGCATATCAACCTCATTTTCGCCACCGCATATTCGGAGTTCGCGATGGACGCGCTGAACCTGCGCGCTAGCGGGTATCTGCTCAAGCCCGTGACCGAGGACGCGCTGCGCGCCGAGCTTGCGAACCTGCGCAACGCGCCGCCGCGCCCCGCGCAAGGGCGCGTCGTGGTGCAGACGTTCGGCAATTTCGAGGTGTTCGCGGACGGGCGGCCCATCCCCTTCCGGCGCAAGCGCTCCAAGGAGATCCTGGCGTATCTGGTCGATCGGCGCGGCGCGATGGTCAGCACGCGCGAGCTGTTCACCATGCTTTGGGAGGACGGGCAGTTCGACCGCGCCACCGCGCGCAAGGTGTCCACCTACGTGCTCGATATGATCAAGGACCTCAAGGAAGCGGGCGCGGGCGCGCTCGTTTCGCGCGACCGGGGCGGGCTGTTTTTCTGCGTGGACGCGGCGGAGTGCGACTATTATCGCTTCCTGCGCGGCGATCCCGCCGCCATCAACGCCTTCACGGGCGAGTACATGAGCGCCTATAGCTGGACGGAGTTCACGCTGGGCGCGCTGATGGACAAGCACGGATAGGCGCATCGACCTTCGCGACCGGATTTGTTGAACTCTTGTGTACGCGGCGCGGTATGCTGTTGCGGATATTGAGCGTTTCCCCGGCGGACGCGCCGGGACAGCAGGGGAGGGGTTACTGTGGATCAACCGCTGGTTATCTTGATCGTCGTGCTCGGGCTCGTCATGGTCGGCATGGCGCTGAAGCTCAGCGCCGTCTTTTCGGCGCTTGAAATGACGCCCAACCGCGACACCGTGCACCTGACCGTTGGCTGCTCCTGCGAGGTCTATGTGGACGTCGCGGGCGGCAACGCGCGCGTGCGCTCGGTCGATTACACCGTCGTCCCCGACGACCCGGACGTCGCCGACGCGGACATTTTACAGGAGAGCCGCGCGGGCTTTCGCCTGCGCATCACCGCCGCGCGCGCGGGGCAGACGCGTATCGGGCTGACCGCCTCTGCCCACGGCCGCGCCGCCGACGCTACGGGCGCGGTGACGGTGATCGTCAACGGAGCGTGAAAAGAATTTCAAAAAATTGCATTTTATCCATATTTTGTTGAACATTTGTGAACATAATGCTGTATGCTGTCATCAACAGACGAGCCAGACAAGAACGAACGCGCAGTGGCGAAAGACCGTGGAGCAGTATACGCGCATCATCGGAACGAATCGGCGAATCCACGGCAACGGCGCGTAGCGGGAAGCGTCCGGCACGTCAAAAAGTAAGGAGGGAAACCCCATGAAGAAATCCCTGTCTATCCTCGCGATTCTCGTGCTCATCCTGTCCCTGCTGTCCACCGTCGCGCTAGCCGCCGACGAAGTGGTCGTGGAAGAGCCCATCTCAATGTACTACCGCATCATGTTCGACGCGGACGGCAATCCGCAGCTCTGGGGCTTCGCCGAGGGCGTCAACCCCCTCTGCCGCATGTACGTCTCCCGCCTCTACGTGGACGAGGACGGCAACAAACAGCGCGAATTGCCGACCATTCTCGACCTCAAGAGCAAGAAGGAAACGAGCCGCTACTACACCATCACCCTGCCGGGCACGTACTACATGGTGGTGACTGACATCATGTCCAACGTCTATCGTCCCACCTACAACATCTTCGTGGACGGCGACGAGACCGGACTGACCGAGCTGCGCGTCGGCAAGAAGCACAAGGTGTTCACGCTGGCTGAAGCCGAGTAATCATCAAAGCAACCACATAAAGGGAGTCGGCGCGCGCCGACTCCCTTTCATTGTATTGTCCTTGTCAAACGCCGCGTTTTATGCTATCATGAGTGGAATCTTTCGAGGGGGGATCGCCTTGCCGCACATTTTTCTGGACGCTATGGGCGGGGACAACGCGCCGGGCGCGACGGTCGCGGGCGCTCTGGAAGCGCTGCGCGCGAATTCGTCGCTTTCGCTGTCGCTGGCGGGCGAATTGTCCGCCATCGAACCGCTGCTGGGCGCGCATGACGATGTGCGCGACAGGCTGACGCTCGTGTCCGCGCCCGAGGTGATCACCAACCACGAAGCGCCGGTCGTCGCGGTGCGCCAGAAAAAGAACTCCGCGACCGTCATGGGCATGCTCGCGCTGAAGGCGGGCGAGGTCGACGGCTTCGTGTCCGCCGGCTCGACGGGCGCGGTGCTCGCGGGCGGGATGTTCCGGCTCGGGCGCGTTCCGGGCATCGAGCGCCCGGCGCTCGCGCCGCTGCTGCCCAACGGCAAGGACTTCTTCCTGCTCATCGACTGCGGCGCGAACGTCGATTGCAAGCCCGAATGGCTCGCGCAGTTCGGCTTGATGGGCGACGCGTACATGCGCGCGGTGCGCGGTATGCAAAGCCCGCGCATCGGGCTGGTGAACGTCGGCGCGGAGGCGGAAAAGGGCAACGCGCTGTGCAAGGCGGCGTATCCGCTGATGCAGGCGATGCCCTACAACTTCATCGGCAACGTCGAGGGGCGCGACATCACCGCCGACATCGCGGACGTCGTGGTGTGCGACGGCTTTGACGGCAACCTCATCCTCAAGTTCATGGAGGGCGTGGCGGGCACGCTCATGGGCATCATCAAGGGCGAACTGATGCGCGATACGCGCGGCAAGCTCGGCGGGATGATCGCCAAGCCCGCGTTCCGCAGGGTCAAGCGCGCGATGGACTATTCCGAGGTCGGCGGCGCGCCGCTGCTGGGCGTGGCGGGCGCGGTCGTCAAGGCGCACGGTTCGTCGAGCGCGCACGCGATCGCCTGCGCCGTCCGCCAGTGCGAGAAGATGATCGCGGGCGACGTGGCGGGCGGCATTGCCGCCGCGATACAGTAAGGAGGGCATTTCAATGTTTGAGAAGGTCGCAGGTCTGATTTCCGAGAAAATGAAAGTGCCGCGCGAGAAAGTCACCAAGGACGCGCGGCTGGTCGAGGACCTCGGCGCGGACAGCGCCAACGTCATGATGCTCATCATCGACTTGGAGGACGAGTTCGATATGACGGTCGAGGATTCCGACATCCTCACGCTCAAAACGGTGGGCGACGTGGTCGCCTATATCGAAGCGAAAAGCTGACGGACGCGGGCATATGAATTACACCCCGTTGACAGACGCGCTGGGGTATGTTTTCACGCGCGAAGCGCTGCTTCGGCGCGCCTTGACGCACCCTTCCTTCGGCGCGGAGGACAACCAGCGGCTGGAGTTCCTCGGCGACGCGGTGCTGGAGCTGTGCGTGTCTGAATCGCTGTACCGCGCGCACCCCGGCATGCAGGAGGGCGGGCTGACGCGCCTGCGCGCGGGGCTGGTGCGCATGGAATCGCTCGCGCAGGCGGCGGAGAGCGTGGCGCTTTCCGAATACCTGCTCATGGACAAAAGCTGCGAGATGGCGGGCGGGCGGCAGAACCCGTCCGTGTTGTGCGACGCGATGGAAGCGGTGATCGCCGCGGTGTACCTCGACGGCGGGCTGCAAGCCGCGCAAGGCGTGGTCGCGCGGCTGCTTTCGCATATCGCGGGCGAAACGGAACTGGACGCGAAAAGCGAGCTGCAGATGCGCCGTCAGGCGCGCGAGCTGTCCGCGCCGGAATACGCGGTCGTGGAGGAATCGGGGCTCGCGCACCAGCGCGTGTTCACGGTCGCGGTGCTCCTTGACGGGCGCGAGGTCGCGCGCGGCACGGGCGCGACCAAGAAAAAGGCGGAGCAGGAGGCGGCGCGGCGCGCCCTTGCATTGCCATGCGCCTAAAATCCCTGGATATCGCGGGGTTCAAGTCCTTCCCGCAGAAAACGCGGATCGAGTTCAACCCTGGCATCACGGGCATCGTAGGTCCCAACGGCTCGGGCAAATCCAACATCGGCGACGCGGTGCGCTGGGTGCTCGGCGAGCAGTCGGCGCGCGCGCTGCGCGGCGCGAAGATGGAGGACGTGATCTTCGGCGGCACGCTCAAGCGCAAGGCGGTGTCCTACTGCGAGGTGTCGCTGACGCTGGACAACGAGGACAACGCGCTGAAGGTGTCCTACACCGAGGTCGTCGTCACGCGCCGCGCCTATCGCTCGGGCGAGAGCGAATATTTCCTGAACAAGCAGCCCTGCCGCCTGCGCGATATCGCCGAACTATTCCGCGATACCGGCATCGGGCGCGAGGGCTATTCGCTGATCGGTCAGGGGCGCATCGAGGAGATCCTGTCTGTGCGCGGCGAGGACAGGCGGCAGGTGTTCGAGGAAGCGGCGGGCATCATGACCTACCGCGTGCGCAAGGAGGAATCCGAGCGCAAGCTCGCGCGCACGCGCGAGAACCTTTCGCGCATCGCGGACATTCTCGACGAACTCGGCTCGCGCGTCGAGCCGCTTGCCGCGCAGGCGCGCGCCGCGCAGGAATACCTGACGCTGGCGGGCGAGCTGCGCGGGCTGGAGCTGCGCTCCTTCGTCGTGCGGCATGACAAACTGCGCGAGCGCGTGAGCGCGCTTACGCAAAACGTCGAGGAGCTGCGCGACGCGACGCTCGCTTCCGACGCCGCGCTGCGCGAGAACGCCGATAAACGGCGCGCGGGCGATGAGCAAATCGAGGCGCTGGAGCTTTCGACCGCCGCCGCGCGGCAAACGCTGGATGTCGCGCGCGAAACGCTGCACGAAAAAGAGACGGCGCTGGAGCGCACGCGCGAGCGATTGTCGGCGCTTGCCGCCGAGCAAACGCGCATCGCGCGCGACGAGGCGCTGGCGCAGAAGCGCTTGCAGGACTTGACCGCGCTGCTCTCCTCGGGCGAGGACGACACGCGCGCCGGGCAGGACAAGCTGCAAGCCGCCGAACGGGAGATGCAGGCGGCGATATCCGCGCATCAGGCGGCGCGCGAGAAAGCGCTGGCGGCGGAAGCCGCGCTCGACGCGCACAAAGCGGACATTCTGGAAGCCGTCAACCGGCTGTCGGACGCGCGCAGCGGGTTGGCGCGGCAGCAGACGATGCTCGCCCAAATGCAGGACAGGCTGCTGGAAATGCGCGCCGAGGAAGAAACGCTGCGCGAACGCGGCAAAACGCTCGAAACGGCGCGCGACGCGGCGCTTGCGCAGGGCGCGCGCGTGCGCGAGGGCTTGGAAAAGCTGCGCGAGGACTGCGGCACGCTGATCCTCCAGCGCGAGCAGCAGCGGCGCGCGCTCGAGGAATTGCGCGAGCGCGAGCGGCAGCTCACGCTCTCCGTGCAGACCGACGTTTCGCGCCTGCGGCTGATGCAGGAAATGGCGCGCGAACTCGAGGGGTATTCCGGCGCGGTCAAGAAAGCGCTTGCGTGGGCGGCGGGCGACGCGCGCGTGCGCGGCGTGCTCGCGCAGCTGCTGCAAGTCCCTCAGGAATATGAAACGGCGCTCGACATGGCGCTGGGACAGGCGCTGCAAAACATCGTCACCGACGACGAAGAAACCGCAAAGCGCCTGATCGACTACCTGCGCGACAACCGCCTTGGGCGCGCGACGTTCCTGCCGCTGTCCGCCGTGCGCTCGCGCACGCTGTCGCAGGAGGAACGCAGGCTGCTGTCGATGCCCGGGTGTCTGGGGGTCGCCAGCGAACTGGTGTCGTTCTCGCCCGAGTATCGCGGCGTGGTCGAAAACCTGCTGGGGCGCACGGTCGTGTGCGAGGACCTCGCGCGCGGCATCCCCATCATGCGCGCGGGGCGGCATGCGTTCCGGCTCGTGACGCTGGCGGGCGACGTGATGAACCCCGGCGGCTCGATGACGGGCGGCGCTGCGGCGCGCACGACGAGCCTTTTGTCCCGCGAACGGCAAATCAAGGAATTGACCGCCGCCGTCGAGGGCGGGCGCAAGCGTTTGCAGGCGGCGCGCGACGAGCAGCTCGCGCTGACCGCGCGCGACGGCGAGCAAAAGCGGTTGATTTCCGAGGCGACGGAGGCGGTGCATCAGGAGGAGATCGCCGTCGCGCGCGAGCAGGAGCGCGAGGAAAACGCCAAACAGGAGCTGCTTGCGCACGAGGACAGGCTTGCGCGCACGCAAAGCGCCATCGAGCAGCTTTCGCAGTCCATCGCCGAGATAGAACGCGACCTTGCCGCCGCGTCCTCGCGCGAGGACGACGTGCAGGTGGACCGCGCGGCGCTCGACGAAAAGACCGCGCGCTTGCAGGAAGCGCTTGCCGACCTCCGCGCCGAGGAAGAACGCCTGTTGGACGACGCGGGTGCGAAGCGCCTTGCGCACGCGAGCCTTGCGCACGCGCTGGACACGCTGGCGCGCGACCGCGCGCGGCTGACGGGCGATATCGCCGAAGCGCGCGCCGCGCTTGCCAATTGCAGGGAGCAGGAGGAAAACAGGCGCTCGGGCGAGAATCAATGCAAAGAAGCGCTCGAGCAGGCGCTGGCGGTCGCCGCGCTCGCCGCAAACGAAGAAAAAGCGGCGGCGGCGAATGCGCTGGCGCTGGAGCAGGCGCGCGGGAGCGCGCAGGCGGCGCAGCGCGCGCTGATCGCGCAGTCCGAGCAGCTGCACGCCGCGCGCGAGGAACAGCAGACGCGCGAGCATCGCTTGGAGCTTGCGCTCTCGCACGCCGAGGGCGACCTCAAGGCGCTGTGCGACCACATCTGGAACGCCTACGAATTGACCTATGCGGGCGCTGTGGAGGAAGCCGGGGAGATCGCCGCCAGCCGCTACGAGCAATCGGCGGTCGAAAAGCGCGCGAGCGAGCTGCGCGCGCAGATCCGCGCGCTCGGCAATGTCAACACCGGCGCGATCGAGGAATACGAGTCCGTCCGGACGCGCTTTGAGGCGATGTCCGCGCAGGCAAACGACCTCAAAAAAGCCGAGGACGATTTGACCGCGCTGATCACGCGGCTGCTGTCGCAGATGGAAAAGCAGTTCACGCGCGAGTTCGAGAAGCTCGACGGCTATTTCCAGCAGACGTTCTCGCGCCTGTTCGGCGGCGGCAGCGCGCGGCTGCGGCTGGCGGACGAGCGCGACCCGCTGAACTGCAACATCGAGGTCGTCGCGCAGCCCCCGGGCAAGAAATTGCAGCTGCTGTCGCTGCTCTCGGGCGGCGAGCGCGCGCTGACCGCCATCGCCATCCTGTTCGCCATGCTGATGCTCAAGCCCACGCCGTTTTGCATACTGGACGAAATCGAGGCGGCGCTCGACGACGCGAACATCGGCTATTTCGCCGATTACCTTGCGCAATACGCCAAGACCACGCAGTTTGTGGTCGTGACGCACCGCAAGGGCACGATGGAGCGCTGCGACGCGCTCTACGGCGTGGCGATGGAGGAGCAGGGCGTATCGAGCATGGTTTCCGTCAACTTGCAGGACTACCAATAGGAGGACGCTATGGGATTTTTTGCCAGATTGCGCGAGGGCTTGACCAAGACGCGCGGCAACCTCTCCGAGCGCGTGGAGACGCTGGTGGAGAACACGCGCGAGGTGGACGAGGATTTTTTCGAGGAGCTGCTTGACATCCTCATCCTTGCCGACGTGGGCGCGAAGACCGCCGACGACGTGGTGACGCAGCTTCGCGAGCGCGTCAAGCAAGAGAAAGTCCGCGACGCGGGGCGCGCGCGCGACATGCTCAAAGAGCTGCTGATCAAAGAAATGGACGTTAAGCGTCCGCCGCTTGGCTGGCCGATGGTCATGTTGGTCGTGGGCGTGAACGGCGCGGGCAAGACGACGGCGATCGGCAAACTGGCGAGCCGCTTCACGGCGATCGGGCGCTCGGTCATGCTCGCGGCGGGCGACACCTTCCGCGCCGCCGCCGACGAGCAGCTCGCCGTCTGGGCGCAGCGCGCGGGCGTGCCGCTGATTCGGCATCAGGAGGGCTCCGACCCCGCCGCCGTGGTGTTTGACGCGGTGTCCTCCGCCAAGGCGCGCAAGACCGACCTTTTGATCGTGGACACCGCCGGACGCTTGCACAACAAGAAAAACCTCATGGAAGAGCTTGCCAAAATGCGCCGCGTCATCGACCGCGAGTATCCCGAGGCGACGATGCGCTGCATGCTTGTGCTCGACGCGACGACCGGGCAAAACGGGCTTGCGCAGGCGCGGCTGTTCAAGGAATCGGCGCGCATCGACGGCATCATCCTCACCAAGCTCGACGGCACCGCCAAGGGCGGCATCGCCATCGCCATCCACCGCGAACTGGGCATCCCGGTGTGGTACATCGGCGTGGGCGAGGGCATCGACGATTTGCAGCCGTTTGAGGCGAAGGAATTTGTCGAAGCGCTTTTCTGATGTAGAAATCTTTACAACTTTGGATGAAACGAAAGGGTTCATGCGTTATTATGAGTGAGCAGCGCGCGGACGCTACGCAGCGGTTTGAGGAACTGTACCGCCAGTACGCAAACGACGTATTGCGCGTGAGCTACTTCTACCTCGGCGACCGCCAGAAAGCGGAGGACGTCTGTCAGGACGTGTTCGTTCGGCTCATCCAGTCAGACCCCGTGCTCGAGCCGGGGCGCGAGAAAGCGTGGCTGCTCAAGGTCGCGCTCAACCGCTGCCGTGACCTATGGCGCACGGTCTGGGCGCGCAGGGTGCTGCTGGGCAGCGCCGCGCTCGAAGTGATCCCGTCGGACGACGACATGGACGACCGCGTGGACAAGCAGGCGCTCATGGACGCGGTACACAAGCTGCCGCCGGGATTTCGCGAGGTCATATTGCTGCACTACTACCAAGGGTACGGCATCGCGGAAATCGCGCAGATGCTTGGATTGCCCGAAGGCACGATCTCCAGCCGCCTGTCGCGCGGGCGGAAGAAACTGGCGGAAATGCTCGAACATCATCGGAGGGATACGCGGTGAAGGATCTGCAAGACCTGCGAACCATCGCAAACGAGGCGCTGTCGGGGCTGGAAGCCGGGCCCGCGCTGCGCGCGCGCATCCTTGCGCGCGCCGCCGGGAACGCGCGTCCGCGCAAGCGCGCATACCGCGCATTGGCGCTGGCGTGCGCCGCCGTGATGCTCGTGGCGGCTGCGTCCGTCACCGTGCCGGGGCTGCTGCGTGAAACGCCGTCGCTCATTCACACCCGGCAGGCGGGCACGGACGCGCTCGCGGGCGGCAAGAAAACCGCCGACGTGCCGGCAGGCGGGCTGTCGCTGACGCGCGGCGCGAACACGGCGGGCGCGGGCATCTGGGAAGCCGCGCGCGGCGAGGCGTTCCCGCTGATTTGCGTGGACGGCCGCTATTTCCGCATGCTGACGATGCCGCAGACCGTCGCGGGCGGCTTGCTGGGCGACACGCTCGGCGTGGTCGGCGTATACACGGACGCGCCTTCGCTCGCCGGGACGGAGGGCGTCATCAGCAACATCGTGCCCGCCGGGGAAGCGGTGTACGCTGTCTCCGGCATGCGCGGCGCGATGGTCGCCGCGCGCGTGGACGGTTCGCTGCGCGCGTTCCAGCGCGTGTCCTTCGGCACGTCGGCGCTCATCGGCGGCGAAACGCTGCGCGATACGCTGTGCGCGGAGTCCGTCGTGGCGCTGTCGGTTTCAAACATCGGCGCGGTTTCGGACGCGGGCGAGGCGGCGCGGCTGATGGACGTTCTGTGCCAGAGCGCGAGCTATGTTCGCGCGGGCGGCGCGGAAACGGGCGAAACGCTCGTTATTGAGCTTGGCAACGGGCTGCTGTTGCAGCTTGCGGTCGGTCAGGACAGCGTGATCGGCTGCGGCACGTTCGCCTGCCCCGAGTTCTTCGAGGCGTTCCGGAGCGCGTGCCAGTAACATGATTTGCAACCTTTGTCCCCGCCTTTGCGGCGCGCCCCGGACGGCGCGCTCGGGAGGCGGGGTTTGTCGTATGGGGACGGACGCGGTCGTCGCGCGCGCCGCGCCGCACTATGACGAAGAGCCGTGCATTTCGGGCACGCGCGGCACGGGCGCGGTGTTCTTTTCGGGCTGCTCGCTGGGGTGCGCGTACTGCCAGAACTACAAAATCAGCCGCGGCGGCGCGGGCGCGCCCGTGACCGTGCGCGAGCTTACCGATCTGTTTATCCGGCTGGAAGATCAAGGCGTGCACTCCATCAGCCTCGTCACGGCGGCGCATTTCACCCATGCCGTGCTGGACGCGCTCGCGTTATATCAGCCAAAAATTCCCATCATTTGGAACTCCGGCGGGTACGAGCTGCCCGAAACGCTCGCGCTGCTGGCGGGCGCGGTGGACATATATTTGCCCGACATCAAGCATGTGTCGCCGCGCCTGTCAACGCTGCTGTGCGGCGCGCCCGATTACTTCGAGCGCGCGAGCGCGGCGCTCGTTTGCATGCGAAAGCTAACGGGCGCGGAAAATGTGTACGATGAAAACGGGCTGCTGACGCGCGGCGTGCTCGCGCGGCATCTGGTGTTACCCGGCTGTACGGGCGACAGCCAACGCGCGCTTTCCTTCCTTGCCGAAGCGCTGCCCGGAACGCCGGTGTCTGTCATGCGCCAGTATACGCCCATCCCTGAATGCCGCGTCCCCGGCATGGATAGGCGCGTGACCGATAAAGAGTACGCCCGCGTGCTCGCGCACGCCCGCGCGCTCGGGCTTTCGGGCTATTGGCAGGGCGCGGACTCCGCCACGCTAGCATTCACCCCCGCCTTTGACGGGACGGGGGTGTGAATCAGTGTACGATTTTGCTGTTATAGTATAATTCGTCCGGACAGATATCGATATCAAACGGCCATTCCACGGTGATGGCGTTTACGCGCGCCGCCTTGAACACCGCTTCGCTTCGAAGCGGCGCAAAGAACGGGTCGTCCAGATACGGCGTTACGTCGAACAGGCGCTTTTCGCCATTATCAAAAACAATCTGTAGCTCATACGGCTTGCTGGCGTTGACGGAAACAGGGTAATGGCTCTCCATCGTCTACTCCAATCCGCGAATTTTTAGCACTTCGCTGTGCTCGTTGAGCGCAATCCACGCGGCGTTGATTTCATCTTCATGGAGAGCGACCCACGCTTCCATGAGCTTTTGTTGTTTTCTGGGCAGCTTGCCCGCTAGAATCTCGCCGTTGGACGCAATGGACATTCTGTCTCCCGCGAACACCGCATGAACGTGCGCGGTATTGTGCGGGCTGAGCTTTTCTTTGTACATATAGACCAAGATACCATAGAAGCTGGAAAGCAAAGGCATATCGCACACCTCCTTCTACCTTCCTATATTATATCATACTTTGCCTTACCCCTCAACCCCGCTCCCCAGCGCCCGCATGACCGCGAGCGCGGCGGGCTTGGACATGCCCTCCACCGCGAGCAGTTCCTCCAGCGTTGCCTCGCGGATGGCTTTGATAGACTTGAAATTCTGAAGCAGCGCGCGCCTTCTCGACGCGCCGATGCCGGGGATGTCCTCGAGCTGGCTATGCACCGCCGCCTTGCCGCGCAGGTTGCGGTGATGCGTGATGGCGAACCGGTGCGCCTCGTCGCGCACGCGCTGGATGAGGTGCAGCGCGGGCGAGTGCCGATCCAGCAGGATGGACTCCTCCCTGCCGGGCAGGAAGATTTCCTCCAGACGTTTGGCAAGCCCGAACATCGGCACGTCGACGCCCGCCTCGCGCATGGCGCTCTGCGCGAATGCCAATTGCTCGGGGCCGCCGTCGATGAGGATCAAATCGGGCGTGACCCACTCGCCGCTTGCCGCGCGCTTGAGCCTGCGCAGCAGCACCTCGCGCATGGACGCGAAGTCGTTCGCGCCCTCGACGGTCTTGATGCGGTAATGCCGGTATTCCTTGCGCGCCGGCTCGCCGCCCTCGAACACCACCATCGACGCGACCGACAAAACGCCCTGCGTGTTGGAGATATCGAAGCCCTCGATGCGGTAGGGCGTGTTTTGCATACCGAGCGCCTCGCCAAGCTGCTCGCACGCGCCCTGCGTGCGCTCGTATTTGACCTGCTGCTTGGCGTTGCGCTTTTTGAGCGCGTCGGAGGCGTTCTTTTCCGCCAATTGCACGAGCGCGCGCTTTTCGCCGCGCTGCGGCACGAGCAAGCTGACCGCGCCGCCGCGCCGCTCGCGCAGCCAGCTTTCGAGTGCGTCCCTGTCCGCGATGTCTTGGCAGAGCACCTCGCGCGCCGGCTCGCGGCTCTCGTAATACTGCGCGACGAACGCCGCCAGCACCTCGCCTTGCGGCTCCGCGCCCTCGCGCGGCAGCGGGAAGCTTTCGCCGCCGAGCATGCGCCCGCCGCGCACGATCAGCACCTGCGCCATCGCGTCCAGCCCGTCCTGCGATATGGCGACGATATCGCGCGCGCCGCCCGCCGCCTTCTGCGCGTTCTGGCGCTCCATCAAGCCCTCGATATCGCGGATGCCGTCGCGAAGCTGCGCCGCGCGCTCGTAGCGCATGTTCGCCGCCGCCTCGTTCATTTCGCGCGTCATGCGCTCGACGACCTGCCCGTGCCCGCCCGATAGGAAGCGCATGAGCGACTGAATGACCGCCCGGTATTCCTCGGACGTGCACAGCCCGGCGCACGGCGCGAGGCAGCGCCCGATCTCGTGCGACACGCACGGCCGCCCGGGCGTTTTCAGCGGCAGTTTCTTGTCGCACGAGCGCAACGGGAACGCTTTCCGCGCAATCTCCAGCACGTCGCGCACCGCCGTCGCGCCGATGTATGGCCCGAAATACTTCGCGCCGTCCTGCTCGGCGCGGCGCGCGAGCGTCACGCGCGGGAACGGCTCTTGCAGGTCGATGCGGATGTACGGATATTGCTTGTCGTCCTTGAGCAGGATGTTGTAGTAGGGCTTGTGCAGCTTGATGAGGTTGCATTCCAGAATCAGCGCTTCGAGGTTCGTCTGGCAGAGCATGATATCGAAATCATCGACGCGCGAAACCATGGCCGCGACCTTCATCGTGTGATCGCGGCCATGGAAATAGCTGCGGACGCGGTTTTTGAGGTTCACCGCCTTGCCCACATAGATGATGTCGCCCTTTTCCTTCATCAGGTAGCAGCCGGGGCTGTCCGGCAGCTCGCGGAGCTTGAGCGAAAGCTGTTCGGTCATGGGTCAGTCGTCGTCGTCGTCGAGCTCTTCTTCGTCTTCTTCCAGATAGGACTGCTCGACCGCCTCGATGAGCTTATCCATCAAATCCTCGTCCACCGGCACAAATTCCTCGATCTCCTCGCCGTCCTCGTCGTTGGAGACCTCGACCTTCATCACGTACAGCGCCGCCTCGTGCTCGCCCCCGTGTTCATGCTCGTGCGCGCAATCCTCGCAGTCGCACCCGTCGCACAGCAGGACGTATTCCTCGCCGTTGAAGAAGAAGTATTTCTCGACGCGCAGCAGCAGTTTGTTGCCGTCCTCGTCCGTGCCCTCGATGATGTCCATGCGTTCCTCGTCGTTCATGGTGAACCCTCCTTTGACCGATTTGGACCATCCCTATTATACCATGTGTGTCGGCGAATTGGCAATGGGGACCAATCCGCCGACCCGGTCAAGCCTACGGCTTGCCTACACATACTATACCCTAAAACGCCCCGGATGACAACCGCTGGTTTGCGCTTCCCTTTTGCGCTATTTTCTGGTATACTTATCGGTGGAAGCATAGTTTGAGGAGGTTTGTAAGCATGCCATTGGTCAACACGCGAGATATGTTCAAGAAAGCCTACGCGGGCGGTTACGCCATCGGCGCGTTCAACGTCAACAACATGGAAATCATACAGGGCATCGTCGCGGGCGCGCAGGCGGAAAACGCGCCGCTGATTTTGCAGGTGTCGGCGGGCGCGCGCAAGTACGCCAGCCATACCTACCTCGTCAAGCTCGTCGAGGCGGCGCTCGAGGAAACGGGGCTGCCAATCGCTTTGCACCTTGACCACGGCGCGGATTTCGACATCTGCAAAAAGTGTATCGACGGCGGGTTCACCAGCGTCATGATCGACGGCTCGCACTTCCCGTTCGAGGAGAACATCCGCGTCACCAAGCAGGTCGTCGATTATGCGCACGAGCGCGGCGTGACGGTCGAGGGCGAGTTGGGCAGGCTCGCTGGCGTGGAGGACGACGTGAAGGTCTCGGCGGCGGATTCCAGCTATACCGACCCGGCGCAGGTGGAAGAATTTGTCAAATCCACCGGCTGCGACAGCCTTGCCATCGCCATCGGCACGAGCCACGGCGCGTTCAAGTTCAAGGGCGAACCCAAGCTGCGCTTTGACATTCTGGAAGAAGTCGAAAAGCGGCTGCCGGGCTTCCCGATCGTGCTGCACGGCGCTTCGAGTGTTATCCCGGAGTATGTGGACATGATCAACCAGTACGGCGGGCACATGCCCGGCGCGCAGGGCGTTCCCGAGAGCATGCTGCGGCAAGCCGCCAAGATGGCGGTCTGCAAAATCAACATCGACTCCGACCTGCGCTTGGCGTTCACCGCCAAGATCCGCGAGCACTTCGCCACGCATCCCGAGGACTTCGACCCGCGCGCCTACCTCAAGCCCGCCCGCGAAGCGCTGTGCGACATGGTGCGGCACAAAATTGTAGACGTGCTCGGCTGCAACGGAAAGGCATAACGTTTCGCTCGAAAGCGTTGTAAACAACGCTTTCGAGCGGTTGCATCAATTTCTTGTAAAACTGGCGGCGTAGCCGCCTAGTTTTACGGGCAGAAATTGATAAAGGAAGCAGCCTGCCGGCTGCTCCTCGGGGCGGCAAACCCGCCCCTGCGGATGAACATCGGGGGACACCCCCGATGCCCCCGAGATTGGCGCGAATCGCTGACCGCGATTCGATTTATAGGAGCGTTTTTATGAGCAAGAAATCCGCCAAAAAAATCAAGCGCAGGCAATACAAGAAACCCGCCGCCGCGCCGCATAAGCCGCTGCCTCAAAAGACAAAAATACTGATAGCCGTTATTGTGGGCGCGCTCGCCATCGGCGGGCTGCTGTTCGGGCTGCTGTACGACGACGGCTCGCTCAAAATCGCCAACGACGCGATCGTCGGCGCGGAGGAGAGCTGGCTGATCGTCAACCGCGGGACGAATTCCTCCGACAAGGCGAAGTATTACAAGCTCGCCGAGGTGGAAAGCGCGGTCGAGGGCTTCACGTTCGACCCGGAGAAGCGCGCCACCTCCGCGCCGCTGGCGACCGACTTCTTCGGCTATCCCGACGACAAAGAGAACTCCCCGTGGAATTACTACTGCGTCACGGGCGTGAACAAGCCTGCCGCCGAAATGGTCGAGAGCGTCTCCAAGACGTACACGAGCTTTGGCAACGTTGGCGAGATCACGCCGCCCGCCGTGTACGCGCTCGCGGACGGGCGCGAATTGCACTACTTCATCTTCTCCGGCACGACGCCCGACGCGGAGAACAACGCCATCCCGTCGCAGACGCTGGTGGGCTATCTGCCCGCCAAGGACGGCGCGTGCGTGCTGATTTCCGTCGCTCCGGCGGTCACGGGCGAGCAGGATTACCGCGCCGCCGAGGATCTGCTGGCATTCGCGGACAAAATCGCCGCCACCATCACGCTCGAGGAGTAACCTATGTCGGAACGTCAGCGTTCGCTTGCGGGCGGAGTGTCCATTCTGGGGCTTGCCGGGTTGATTTGCAAGGTCGTCGGCGTGCTCTACCGCATTCCGCTCGCGCGAACGCTCGGCGGCTTCGGCATGGGCGCGTACCAGCAGGTTTTTCAGGCGTATAACCTGCTGCTCGCGGTGTCCTCCGCCGGGATTCCGGTCGCCATATCGCGCATGGTTGCGCACTATACGACGCTGCAGGACAAGCGCAACGCGCGCGCGATTTTCCGCGTTGCGCTTGTTTTATTGAGCATTCTGGGCGTGCTTTCGACGGTCGTGCTGATCGCGCTGGCGGGGCCGCTTGCCTCGTGGGTCGGCAATCCCGACGCGAAAAACAGCTACATCGCCATCGCGCCGAGCCTCGCGCTCGTCTGCGTGATGAGCGCCTTCCGGGGCTATTTGCAGGGCAGGCGACACATGCTGCCGACGGCGGTTTCGCAGCTCATCGAGCAGGTCGGCAAGGTGTTCGTCGCGCTGCCGATGGCGGCGGCGTTCACGCGCTCGGGCGGCGTGGCGTGGGGCGCGGCGGGCGCGCTGCTGGGCACGTCTATCGCCGAGGCGGCGGCGCTCGTCTATATCGCGCTGTCGTCCGCGCGTAAAAACCGCGCGCTGCGCGCCATCGCGCAGGACGAAAGCGCGGAAATTCTGCCCAAGAAGCTGATCGCCAATCGGCTCGTGCGCGTCGCCATTCCCATCACGCTGGGCGCGTGCATCGTGCCGCTGGCGGGGTTGGTGGACGCGGCGATGCTCGTGAACCTCATGAAAGGCGTGGGCTTTGCCGAAAAGGAAGCCGTCGTGCGCTTCGGGCTGTACTCGGGCATCGTCATCACGCTCATCAACGTGCCGACCGCGCTGGCGATGGCAATGTCCTCCAACCTCGTGCCCGATATCTCGGCGGGCGTGGCAAAGCAGGACAAACAGCATATCCGCCGGGAGAGCGCGCTCGGGCTGCGGCTGGCGTTCCTCGTGGGGCTGCCGTGCTCGGTCGGCATGAGCATGCTGTCCCAGCCCATCGTGCGCACGCTCTTTTCGGGCGGCGAGTACACGCAGGCGCAGCTGACGCTCGCGGGCGAGCTGCTGTCTGTCAGCGCCATGACGATCGTGCTGTTCACGGTCGTGCAGGCGACCAGCGGCATCCTGCAGGGCTTGCATAGACAAAAGCTGCCGATGCTGACGCTGCTTGCCGGCGTGGTCGTCAAGATCGCGCTGAACTTCGCGCTCGTCAGCCGCCCGGACATTAATATTCACGGCGCGCCCATCGCGTCGCTGTGCTGCTACGCGGTGAGTATGCTCCCCAACCTCTGGTTCGTCTGTAAGTACGCCGATATGAAGCTCGACGTCGTTTCGCTGCTCGTGCGCCCGGGTATCGCGTGCGCCTGCATGGCGTTGGCGGTCTATCTGCTGCAAACATGGCTGCCGCAAGGCGCGCTCTCGCTCGCCGCGTGCATCTGCGCGGGCGCTGCTGTCTACCTCGCGTCGGCGTTTGCGTGCAAGGCGATCACCCGCGACGACCTGCCCGCGCGGCTGCGGGGGAAGCGTTGATGTTTGCGCGGTTGTGTGCTATACTGGCGTTGACAGAGTCCGATATACGCCCTCGCGCGTGAAAGGAGACGCAGGATGCCAACGCCGCTTTCCATGCAAGCCATCAAGCGCATTGTCGCGCCCGTTGCCGCGCAGTACGGCGTGCGCCGCGTTTATGCGTTCGGCTCATACGCGCGCGGCGAGGCGACGGAGCACAGCGATTTGGATTTGCGCATCGATAAGGGCGAGATCAGAACGTTGGTTCAGCTCATCGGCTTTCGGCAGGCGCTCGAAAAGCGGATGCCGATTCCCGTGGACGTGGTAACGTCCGATATTGCCGATAAGGAATTCCTCGCGTATATCGCCAGGGACGAGGTGCTTCTGTATGACAAACACTGACCGTATCCGGCTTAAAAAGATTGCGATGTACTGCGAACAGATTTCGCTGGCGCTCGCGCGATTCGGCGATACGTTCGAGGCGTTCGCGGGTGACTGCCTGTATCAAAACGCGTGCTGTATGTGCATCGTACAGATTGGCGAAATGGCAAACGGGCTCTCCGCCGAGGCGCTCAAAGCGCTGTCAAGGATTCCGTGGCAGGAAATCCGGGGCATGCGCAATGAGTTTGCGCATAATTACGGTCAGATTGATCTGTCCGTGACGTGGGATACGCTGCATTCCGACGTTCCGTTTTTGAAGCGAGAGATTGAAGCGGCGCTTGCCGATTAGTTCAGCTCCCTCGTCCGCGCCTCGACCTTCACCGAAACGTCCGCGCTCGCGTAGCGCTCGCGGAAGTCGTATTGTTCCCATTCCTGCAAGGTGGCGAACTTGCGCACGGCGTGCGTGCCGAAGCCCAGCGCGTCGCAGCGGTAGCGCTGCAATTTTTCGAGCAGCTTTTTCAGCTCGTTTTCCAGCTCTTTGACGGCGCTTTCGCCGGGCATGCGCGTGCCCGCTTTGTATTCCAGCGTGACGAACGCGCGCAGCGACAGCGTGCCGCCGTCTTTTTCTTCATATTTCATTTCAGTCGGCAGGCTGGTGCGCACGGTGACATACTCGTCCTCCCAGCGGATGACGAGCGACTGCACGCCGCCGCCGACGAGCGACACCAGCTGCATATCATAGCCCGTCAGCACGCCCGACACGCGCACGCCGTCTGTCGCCGCCGCGCCGACGAGCTCGTTTTTGTTGACGCTCTCGCGCGGGAGCTTGCCCGCCGCCGCTTCCATGGGATTATCGCCCGAAATGGGCTGCTTGTCCTTAAAATCGTTGACCGCGCCGTAAACCAGCAGCGGGTCGCGCCAGCCGCGCCCGAAATCGCGCGCCGTTTCGCCGAGCGTCGCGATGGGCACAAAGCCCTTGCCCGCGTAATTGTCCATCGACACATCCAGATACTGCCCCAGCCGGATGCCGAGGTACGCCTTTTGCGCTTCGATGAATTTGAGCGCCTCGCCCTTGCAGGAAACGAGCGTTGCCGACTGACGGATGCGCGGCAGCATGTACACGTTTTGCAGCGCCGACAGGAACTGCGCCGATTCCGACAGCTTTTCGCCAAAGACGATTTCGCGGATCTGCGAAAAGTTCAGCGTGCGCGGCACGGTCGCGTGCATGAGCGCGATGGTCTTTTCCCAGTCCTCGCCATTGGATTCCAGCAGGATATACCCCTCGTCCTGCGAGCTTCCGCCGCTGCCGCCGCCGCCTCCCCCACCGCCTCCGCCGCCGCTCGACTGCGGCGCGTTGCTCGGCACTTTGACGCACAGGCGCAGCCCGCCGTCCACCAGATCCACGCCCATGCTGACGACCAGCGCCTGTTCCTCGAGCATGCGGTTCTGGCAGCCCGACAACGAAAGCGTCAACAGGAGCAGCAGCGCGGCGAGCTTTTTCATGCTTTCTTCCCCTCTTCAAAGAATAGCCAGACAAGCGCCGCCACGGCGAATGCCGCGCGGTAGGGCGCGATGGCGGTCAGCAGGGATATCTCGGTAGGGCCTGTCACGGCGGCAAGCGGCACGCACAGCAGCGGCAGCAAAAAACAAGGTCTGCGCTTGAAGGTCGGCTCGATGATATCGCCCGCGAAGCGCGCCGCGCCCGCCATCGACAACAGGAACAGGAACAGCAGCGCCGCGAGCATCAGCAACCACGTCAGCGCCGAAGCGCTGAGCTCCATCAGCAGCAGCATGCGCGCGCCAAAGCCCATGCCGCGCGTCAGCCCGTAGGAGGGCTGCAAGAACGCGAGCAGCGCAAGCAGCGCCACGCACAGCACCAGCGGGATCAGCACCGACGGCCACTCGCGAAGCTTGGGCTGCGCGCCATCATTTGGCTGCGGCACTGCCGCTGGCTGCGGCACTGGCGCTGGCTGCGGCACTGGCGCCGCCATTGCCGCCGGGAGCGCGCAGATCCAGATGCTGCCGAGCATCCACGCGGCGGAGCGCAGCGTCACGCCGATGCCGCGCCCCAGCAGCGGGAAAGCGTAGCCGATATCGCCCTTGCCAACGACGGTGATCGCGCAGTACACAAACGCCGCGATCAGCGGCACGCGCAGTAGCCGCGCCAGCCTCGGCACGGCTTCGCGCCCCGTGCCGCGAACCGATAGTCCCGCGATGAGCGCGATGACGAGCGCGTACAGAGGCCTTGGCACGTCGGGCAGTATGTAATCCTGCGCCAGCTCGCACATGGCAATGAGGGAAAGCTGCATGTCCAGAAAAAGCGGCGGGATGAACAGCAGCGCGCCCTTCCCGGGCGCGGTGTTCCCGCGGCGCTTGGCGAGCGCGCGGGCGCAAAAGTACAGCAAAAAGGACGGCGCGACGAGCAGCAGCGCCGACTGATAAGAGGCGGTCGCGGCGCGCGGCAGCACGTACAGCGCGCTGCCCAGTAACAGCTGCGCGCAGAAGAGCGCGCCGCGCAGCATGCGCTCGAGCTTTCGCGCGGAGCGTGCGCGCTGGGCGATGAGCGCGTCCATGCCGTGCACCGACGTTCGCGTCTGGCTCATTTGCGGTTCTCCTTGCCCTGCGTGTCCCACGCGCGCATGCGCCCGGTCGTCCTGTCCATGTTGTTGGGGTTGGCGATGTACCCGCGCAGGCGCTGCCGCCAGATGGGGTAGCGCAGCACGCGGTCGGGGTTCGCGGGGCGCAGCGGCGAGATCGGCGCGGCGTAGGGGAAGCCAAGGCTGCGCATGCCGAGCACGCGCGCCAGAAACAGGAACAAAAACAGCACGATGCCCAGATACCCCCAGATGCCGGAGGCGAGCACCATCAGGATCTGCAGGATGCGCACGGCGAGCGACAGCCCGTAGTTAGGCAGCGCGTAGCTGCCCAGCCCCGAGAGCGCCACGACGATGATCATCAGCGTGCTCACAAGGTCGGCATCCACCGCGGCTTGCCCGAGGATCAGCGCCGATACGATGCCCAAACTCGAGCCCATGATGCCGGGCACGCGCGTGCCGGCTTCGTTGATGAGGTTAAAAACGATGAGCATGAGGATGGTCGAGGAGAAGATGGACAGCGGCACGCGCGACTGCGACTCGATGACCGAGATCAGCAGCGACAGCGACATCGCTTCCGGGTGGTGCATCGTCAGCGCGACGAAGATCGCGGGCAGCACGAGCGCCAGCGCCACGCCCAGCACGCGCACAAAGCGCAGGAACGTGCCGTACTGCCAGCGCATGGTGGTGTCGTCGGGCGCGTGGTATAAATGCAGCACGCTCATGGGCGCGCAGAGCACGTTGGGCGCGTTCTCCATTGCGATGACGACCTGCCCTTCCAGCAGGAAGCTGGCGGCGCGGTCGGGACGCTCGGTCAGCCCGATTTGCGGCAGCAGCGCCCACGGGCTGTCCTCGATGAGCTGCATGAGCATGCCAAGGCTCGACACATAATCGACGTTGCAGCCTTCGATGCGCCGCTTGATCTCCGTCACGACCTCCTCGCGCGCCACGCCGTCCAGATACAGCAGGCACAGCCGCGTCGGGATCTTATTGCCGACGCGCATTTCCTCGGAGATCAGCGCGGGCGTGCGCATGATGCGCCGAATCAGCGATATATTGGTGCGCAGCGATTCGTTGAAGCCCTCCTGCGGCCCTTGGATGACCGCCTCGTTGACGGGCTTGTCCACCGAGCGCTTTTCCAGCCCCTTCACGTCCAGCACGAGCGCGCCCGCCACGCCATCGACCAGCATCGCGGCGTCCCCGGAAAACACGCGCGTCAGCAGCGACGCGAGCTGCGTCGTGACCGTCACCGAGCCGACGGGCAGCACCGAGGCGATCAAATGCGCCTGCATGTCCACGCCCTCGGCAAGCGGCGGTGCGATCATGCACGGCTGCAGGATAAAGTGTTGGATTTTCGTGTCGTCCGCAAGCCCGTCGATGTAGAGCAGCGACGCGCGCGCGCCCAGCACCGTGAACTGCCGAAGCAGCACGTCCTCGCTGCTGTCGACGTGCGCCGCCTTGGCGACGAGCGCGAGCATATCGTCATACGCGCCCGTCAGCGGCGCGTTTTTCGTCGGCGTCCAATTCGTTTCCGGCAAGCGCCCGCCTCCCCTGACTATTGATGCGGTCAGTATGCGCAGAGGGGGCGGGGGTTATGTGCGGGGCAATTGCTTGCTGTTCGTTTTGTATAACCTTATAATGTATCGAATTACCTAAAAAATGGCTGTTATTCGTCGCTCCCGTCGTCCCCGCGCGCGTAGGACGCGGACAGCACGGCGTCCAGCGGCAGCACGAGCGCGGTTTTTCGCCCCGCGACGAGGCAGCTTACGCTCGTTTCGTCATATGCGATCACGAGAATGTTGCGCGCCCGCAGCGCGCCGTTTTCCGAGAGCATGACGCGGATCTTCTTGCCGCGTTCGAGCGAGTATTGCAGAAATCGCGTCAGCATATCACGCGCCCACCTTGTAGACCGCGTACAGCCCGTCGTCGTACACGCGCACGTATTCGCGCTCCAGCGCGGCTTCGTCGATGACCAGCGCCGCGCGTTCGCGCTCGCCGACGACGATGTAGGTCACGCTATATTTTTCGAGCACCGCGCGCTCGCCCGCCGGGTCGTGGTAGAACGCGCGGATATCGCCCTCGCGCTCGGCAAGGTCGAACCCGTGCCAGTATAGCCACAAGCCCGGCCCGCAGACGATGGTGCGCCCAGCGAGCGAGCTGACGGGGTTGATGTGGTCGGTCCACGTCATGAACACCGCGTCTTTCTCGGTGTTTTCCTCGATGTACGTGGCGACCGCCACGTCCCCGCGCGAGAACATCTGGTAATCGCTCACGCACTCGCGCGCGATGGACAGCGCGCCCGACAGCAGGCACACGACCAGCCCCAGCGCGCCGAGGACGCGCCGCGAGCGCATGCCGCGCAGGCGTTCCATGAAGGCGACCGCGTAATCGGCGGCGAGCACCGCGCACAGCGCCCACCAGACGTAGAACAGCTTGTTGTTGTCGTATTCGTTGGGCTGGAACAAAAGCAGCTCCGCCACGATGAAGATGCAAAACGCGCCCGAGGCGATGAACCGCCGCTTCTCGCTTTTTTCTAGCAGCGCGAGAACCAGCAGCAGCAGCGGCAGCCCGACGTTTTTGAGCCAGAACCATAGATAGCCGTCGCGCAGCCCCGCGCCGTCGGGATTGTTGACCCAATTGAACTGGAAGCGCACGAACCGCGCGTTGCCCGACGTTTGTCGGAACGTCCAGATGATCAACTGCGGCGCGGCAAGCGCGCACGCGATCGTCCCGTACAAAAGGATGTGTTTTACGTCCTTCTTTTTGACCAATGAATATATCAGCCAGCCCGCGCTCATCAGCCCGAGCGCGAGGAAGGAATGCGTGTGGATCAGCGGCAGCCCGCCCGCGAGCACGCCGAGCAGCGCGAACTGCCGTGTGTTTCGCGCGTTTTGCCGCAAGCCGTCGTACAGCAAATAGACACAGGGAAGCAAAATCGTCCACCCGCCGAGGAACGTGCGCTGCGGCACCAGCATGTCGGCGATGATGTTTGACCAGCGCAGGTTATACACCGCGAAGTCCGCGTGGTTCGTCGGCGTGTGATACCAGCCCTCCAGCACGTCCGTCAGGCGCGCGCCGAGTTCCCCACCCGCGATGTCGAACGTGTACAGAAACCCCAGCCCACCGTTGACGAACACGAACAGCGTCGCCAGCAGCGCGGCGCGGCGCGTGTCCGCCATGCGCGTCGCCAGCAGGAAATATCCCGAAAACACCAGCGCCATGCACACCGTTCCGGGGACGACGACCGCCGCGCGCAGCCCCGACCCCAGCACCATGAACGACGTGGACAGGCTGTCCATCAAAAACGGATAGCTCAACAGCTCGCCCGGCAGGATGTTATAATCCGCCGGAAACCGCGCGCCGCGCAGGCTTGTGATGATCGACAGGTGCAGCGGCAAATCGCCGTAGGTCGCCTGCCCGACGTGCAGCGTGCCGTCCACCGGGTTCAGGCAGTGCGTCCATTGCAAATACCCGCCCAGCAGCGTCAGCGGAACGCACACCATAAGCAGCAATTTGAGCAGCCTGCGCTCGGCATCGTCCCACCCGCGAACCGCCGCGTTTTTATCGCGCCAGAACCACGCGCCCGCCGTGACCGCCGCGAGCAGCGGCAGCGACAGCACATGCGCGAGCACGTCAAACGGCAGCGCGAACGCAAGCAGCGCCGGCAGCCACATCATCAGAAACACGCCGACGCACGCGCCCAGCCAGAGCCGCGCCAGCGGCCGCAGCCGAGGCACGAGCGCCCGCGCGATCACCGCGCCCGCCGCCATGTACACAAGCAAATACAGGCTACCCAGCATGCGTACCTCCTAAGATCAAGACGCGCGCACGCGAAAGATGCGCCGTTTGGCGAACGACGCGCACCGCATCGCAAACCGCGTCAGCCTCGGCGCGCGGATTCTGAGCATGTACAGGGTCATCAGCGCGCGCCACGCGCCATTCTCGCAGCCAATTTCCTTGCCCTTGCGCACGACCTTGATCACATACGCGCGCAATTGCTCGGGCGCGATGCCCGTTTCGAGCGTCCATTGCGCGTCGCCGAGCATCGTCAGCACGCCGCTTTTGTCCACGCGGTATACCCTGTGCATGACGAACTGCCCGCTTGCGCGCTGGTAAAACACGATGTCCCCGCGCTTGATTTTGCGTCCGGCAAGCGGCGCGAACACCGCTTGGTCGCGCAGGTCGCGCAGGAACGGGAGCATGCTGTTGCCGCGCACCGTGATGGAAAACGTGCCGCCATCCGAAAGCACTTCGCGCATGACGGGGTATAATTCGCGCAGCGGCACGCTCATCGTTTTCACGGTCGGTGAAGCGTATGTTTTCATGGCGCCTGACTTTCTGGTTTATTGAATGAATAGGTCGCTCCTTGACGCGGGCATTCGCCGCGCCAGCGCGTAGCCGACGCCCGCCCAGCCCTGAAAGAGCCCCGCCGGGAAATCGTCGCTGTCCAGCGGGTGGAAAAGCACCGGCGCTTCATTCAGCCCGGATGTCTGTATTTCGCCGCACGCCGCTCGTTCTCCTGCCATGCGCGCGGCGTTTCCGCAGCACAGACTGTCGCGCTTGAGCGGCGCGCGCACGGCGGCGTAATACGCGCGCACGCGCTCGATATCGCGCAGGCAGACCGCGCGCGTTTCCTCGCCGATGGCATACGATAGCATCTGTTTTCGCGCCAGCCCCACGCCCGGCGCGCCGGAGCACAGCCCCTGCATGAAGCCCTGCTTTTCCGGGTCGCGCAGATCCGCCCAGTTGCATGCCCGCGCATCATAATGCTCGTTTTCCGCCGCGAGCATGCGCAAAATGTCGTCTTCATACCGCCTGTCGCCGAGGACAGTCTGTGCGGCGGCGAGCGCGAGCGCTTCCCCCGCCGCGCCGTGCGCGTAGCCCGTCAGCGCGGGCGTGTCTTGGCAAACGATATCCGCCAGCAGCCGCGCGACGCGCTGTACTGGTTCGTCGATACCTTGCCCCATCAGCCGCGGCAGCGCGACCAGCAGCCCCGACACGCCGCCGTACACGTCCAGACTGTCCGCCGAGAAGCCCTCGAACTCGAAGCGCGAGAACAACGCCGCCGCGTCCTCGAGATAGCGCGCGTCCCCCAGACACCGCGCCAGATACGCGTGCGCGAGGATGTGCCCGCCCACGCCGTGCGTGAGGTTGACGTTGTCCGCGCGCGCGGGAAGCGGCGTCGGCGCTTCGATGTACATCGCGCGGTACTTGGCGTAGCGCCTCTCGATGGCGCGCTTGATCGTCTCGTCGCCCGTCGCCTCGAAAAGCGCCGCGTAGAAGCACAGCACGCCGAGCAAGCCGCCGTACAGCCCGAAGCCGATGCTTTGCAGGTACGCCCTGCCCTTGTCGTCGGTATCGACGCCGATCCACGAGCAGGGATTGTTTTCCAGCGCCTGCGCTTCCAGCATATCGTAGACCGCCCGCGCGCTCGATACGCGCGTTTCGGAGAGCGCCGGATTCACCGCGCGCAGCGCTTGCCGGATGACGCGCGCCTGATCGCGCTTGTCGCGCTCGTCCAGCATGCGTAGCCGCAGGCGCGCGTTGTCCACGGGCGACAGCGCGAAATACGCGTCGCACACGACCCCGCGCCAGTCGCGCAGGCATGTTTCGTCGCCGTAGGAAAAGAAGTACGGGATATCCCCGCGCAGCACCGCGTCGATCTCGCTCTGGCAGACAGCCTGCATCCGCGCCGTCCACGCGGGGTCGGGGTCGCGCGCGTACGCGCGGCGCAGGCGCTCGGCTTGCCTTTGCTTTTCGGCTTCGTCCGCCGTCGCCTCGATGCGGTCGACCAAGCGCCCGTACACCTCGGTCGGGCGCAGCAGCTTGCGAAACTGCGCGCTGTCAAACGCCCGCAGCGCGCAGGCGACCTGCTCGCGGTGCGAAAGCAGAAAATCGTAGGCATCGCAATACCCGGCGACGATTTCGTCTGCATAATGATACGCCGGGCACGGCGCGCCCCGATAGGTCAAGCGGTTCTTGCCCTCGCCCGTCAGCGCGCCGATGTCGCGGTTCTCGTCGCCGTCCAGTGCCCAGTTCGGCAGCAGGTGCGAGTACATCAGGCTGTCCGACAGCCCGCCTTCGTATTGCCCGCGGTCGGGCAGCTTGCCCGCCAGCAGCGTTTCCAAGTCCACCAAAATGGGCGAATCCCCGCACGCCACGAGGTTCTCCGCGTGCAGATCGGTCGCGCCGAGCAGCTCGCACAGCGCCAGCAGCGCGCCGCAGCGCCGATAATACGCGCGCGCGTCGTCCTCCGTCTGCGCGGGCGTGTTCTCGATGAACGGCGCGAGCGTGCGCCCTTCGTCATACGGCGCGACGGGGCGCGCGTACCTCGGCACGTCCCGCAGCCCCATCGCCGCCAGCGCGTCCAGAAAATCCGCCCACGCGATATCCGTCCGGGGCGAGCGCGGCTTGAGGATGAACTTTCCCGCCTGCGTCTCGATCATCGACGCGGTTTGCCCGCCGTTGTGCTTGTCGGACAGCCTGTCCACGCGGCGAATGACATCCGTTTCCTTCATCATTTCATGTCACGAAAAATGGCGCAGCGCATTCTTCCCCTTCATAGTCTCTTTGTTACCAATATACCACAACGCGCCGCGCGATACAAGCCTTCCTGCACTACGAGCAAAGGGGCGGGAGACGCCCCTTTGCTCGGCTCGCGATTTCCTCTCGGCTCCTGCGGGAGCCTCCCGGGCGGAAATCGCGCAAGGAAGCAGGCTGCCGCCTGCTCCTCGGGGCGGCAAACCCGCCCCTGCGGAATGAATCGGTGGCTTCGCCCCCGATACCCCCGGAATGCTAGTAGAAATCGCTGACCGCGATTTCATGATTGGGTTCGTAAGCGATAGTCCTGCCGCGCGAACAAAGGGGCTTTGCGGATTTCGCAAAGCCCCTCGTCGTATCTTTTGTATGTAGGTGTTCGTTCCCTGATGACGATTTCACTTCGGGAACGGGCGGAGCAGAGCCCCGCCCCTACGGCATGCGCGCTGTGTTACTTCAGGAAATACGAGCTGACGTACCCCTGCGCGTCGCCGATTTGCACGAGCGACCAGTTCACGCCCTTTTCGAGCACGGTCACTTCGGTGCCGACCGGGTGCGCGGCGAGGATCTTGGTGTTCATGCCGGGATAGAGACGGAAATTGACGATGCTGCCGCCGTTGGGGTTATAGAGCTTGGCGGTGTGCGGCGTAACGGGCGCGGTGTACGCGGGCGCTTTCGCGCTCTTGAGGAACTGCGCGCTCATGTAGCCTTCCTGCCCGCCGACCGACACGCGATACCAGCCGTTGCCCTTCTGGAGCACGCTCACGGCGGTGTCAATCTTGTACGAGCCGAGAATGTTCGCGCTCGTGGAGGGCGCGGAACGCAGGTTCAGGCCGATGCCGGTGTTCGTGCGGACATAGAGCGTCAGCGAGGACGTGCCGTCCGACAGGAACTTGTTCATCATGTAGCCGGTTTTGCCCGCGACCTTGACCTTGGAGAATTCTTCTCCCGCCTCCAGCACCTCCACCCATGTGCCGGTCTTATACTGCCCGAGCACCTTGGCGGTCAGCGAGGGCGTTTCGCGCAGGTTCAGCCCGCCGCCGCGAACGGTGCGGAATGCGTCCGCCAAGCCGCAAAGCGGCAGGGCGAGCAGGCAGGCGATCAGCGCGAGCGCCACAAGACGAGAGTGCGTGCGGTTGTGTGTCATTGGTTCTTCCCTTCCTTTCGTGCGCGTCCTCATGGACGCTGTACACACACAAAACGCGCGCCTGCCCGGAAATACTCCCAATTTTGAGCCCGCTTTCCTGCCAATTATTGCTAGAATCTCGCCGAATTCCCAGCATATGCCAATTGCGAAAATGCACAAATACAGCATTCGCAAGGCGTCCGGGGGCATGCACGAACGCTGGATTTCCCAGAATATCCCATCCTCGCGCCGGACTTGCCACGGGAAGGGGAATCGGGTATAATGGATTCGGGAGGTGAACGCCGCATGGATGCGCCCTATACCCTCGCGGAGCTGCGCGCGCTGATCACGCCCGTCGCCAAGAAGCACGGCGTGAAACGCGTGTCGGTGTTCGGCTCGTATGGCCGCGGCGAAGCGACCGCCGCCAGCGACGTGGATTTGCATATCGAGAACGGAAAAATCAGGACGCTCTGGCAGCTTTCGGCGTTCTATCTGGACATGGAAGAAAGTTTGAAAGTACCGCTGGATCTTGTGACAAATGGTATCCGCGATAAAGCTTTTCTTGACCGAATCAAACCGGACGAGGTGATGTTGTATGAACAGTAAGGATACGCTCATACTCGAGAAAATGATTGAGTATTGCGAGCAAATTGCCCAGACATGTATGATGTTTGAACCAACGCATGAGAGCTTTCTTGAAAATCATGTGTTTCAGAACGCATGCAGCATGTGCTTGTTTCAAATCGGCGAATTGTCGGGACGGTTATCGGAGCAGACTAAAGAACAAATGAAAGATATCGCATGGAAAGATATCCGCGGAATCAGGAACATTTTCGCACATAACTACATTGATATTGATGTTGACATCACATGGCACACCATCACCGACGACATCCCCGCCCTCAAAGCGCGTTGTCAGGAAGCGCTGCGCGAGCAGCAAGAATAAAAGCAAGCGACCCTCGGAGCGTTCCGGGGGTCGCAGTCATATCCGCGTTTTTGCGTGCCGTCAGCCCAAATCCCATTCCTCGTTGAGCTTGGGTACATCCGTCACGAGGCGCTTGGTGTATTCGTGCTTGGGGTTGAGGATGACCGTCTCCGCGTCGCCACGCTCGACCATTTCGCCGTGCTCCATGATATACAGCGTGTCGGAGACGTAATACGCCAGCCCCAGATCGTGCGTGATGAACAGGATCGTCATCTGCTTTTCATCGCGCAGCTTGAGCAGCATGTCCAGAATGGTCGAGCGCGAGCACGCGTCGATCATGCTGGTCGGCTCGTCGGCGATGAGCACGGCGGGCTGCATCATGAAGATACGCGCGATCATCAGCCTTTGCATCTGCCCGCCCGACAGCTCGAACGGGTATTTGTTGTACAGCTCCTCATACTTCAGATTGACGAAGCGGCACGCGTCTTTCATCTTTTCGCGCTTTTCGTCGATCGTCAGATGCCCGAGGTTTTGCAGCGCGAGGCAGTCGTTGAGGATCTTCTCGACGCGGAAGAACTGGTTGAACGTCGAGAACGGGTCTTGAAAGATCGCCTGTATGCTCTGCCAGTAGGCGCGGCGCTTCTGATGGTTTTTGATATCGCGCGGCTTGCCCTCGTAGAGGATGTCGCCGCTCGTTTCGCCGAGCAGCCCCAGCAGGATCTTCGCCAGCGTCGTCTTGCCCGAGCCCGACTCGCCCACGATGGAGATGATTTCGCCCTTGTGGATGCAAAAATCGACGTTCTTGACGGCGTGCACCGCCTTTTTGCCCGAGCCGAACACCTTATTGACCTTTTTCGTCTCCAGCAGCACGGTGTCGAACTTTTTTTCACTCATGGCTCTTTGCCTCCTTCACGGGCTGCCCCGCGTACATGCCGCGAAGCTCCTGCTCGGAATGCAGGCAGCGGTGATACCGCCCCTCGCCGAATTCCTGAATGCCGACCTTGCCCTTCTTGCACGCCTCGCTCGCGTACGCGCAGCGGTCGGCGAAGCGGCAGCCCTCGGGCACATGCTTGAGGTTGGGCGGCGCGCCGGGAATGGCGGTCAATTTTTGCGCCTTCATGCCTTCTTCCGGCACGATGATGGAGCCCATCAGCGCGTGCGAGTACGGGTGCACCGGGTCGAAAATGACCTGCTCCGCCGTGCCCTTCTCCACCAGCTCGCCCGCGTACATCACCACGATATCGTCCGCGACGTGCCGCAGCAGCGGCAGTTCGTGCGTGATGAAGATCATGGACTTGACGAAGCCCTCGTCGAGCATTTTACGGAGCATGGAGATGACGATCTTCTGGCTGGACACGTCCAGCGCGCTGGAAGGCTCGTCGGCGATCAAGACCTTGGGGTTGAGCAGTGTGGACAGAGCGATGACTGTCCTTTGCTTCATGCCGCCCGAAAGCTCGGAGGGGTACGCCCAGAGCACGCGCTCTGGCAGGTTGAGGAACTGGAACTTGTTGCGCGCGAGGTTGTGCATCTGCTCCTTGTCCATGTCCGGGCGATGCTCGGAGAGGATGTCCTCCACGAAGCTCGCGATGCGGCGCGTGGGGTTGAGCGCGTTCATTGCCGCCTGCGGGATGTAGGCGATTTCGGTGCCCAGAAACTTGGTGCGCAGCGTTTCATAGGGCAGCTTCATGATGTCCACGCCGTCCAGCTCGATCGAGCCGCCCTCGAAATTCAGCGGCGGGAAGTAATAGCCCATCAGCGAGAGCGCGAGCGTCGATTTTCCGCAGCCCGATTCGCCCGCGATGCCCAGCACCCTGCCCTCGGCAAGGTCGAGGCTGACCCCGTCCACGGCGCAAACGCTTTCCTTGAGGCGCGTCCGGTAATAGGTCTTGAGGTCGCGCACCTTCAAAATTTGCTCTGCCATCGGGATCAGCTCCTTATCTTCGGGTTGAACACCTGGTCCATGCCCGAATTCATCATGTACAGCCCGTATGTGACCATCGCGATGCAAATGGCGACCGGCATGAACTCCCACCAGCGCCCGGTCGTGATGGAGTTATACTGCTGCGCGCGCGAAATCATGCGTCCGAGCGAGATCGCCGTCGGGTCGCCAAGCCCAAGGATCGACAGCGTGGATTCCGCCATGATGCCCGAGGCGACCTGCAATATGAACGCCATGACGACGTAGGACGCGATATACGGCAGGATTTCCGAGAGGATGATGCGCGGCGTGGAATACCCCGTGATGCGTGCCATGTTCACATGGTCGCGGAAGCGCAGGGAGACTGTCTGCGCGCGAACCGATTTCGCCGTCCAAGGCCACGCCGTCAGCCCGATGACCAGCCCGGTGATCCACGCGTCGCGAATCTGCCCCAGCGCCACCGAGATGAGGATGAGGATGACGAACGAGGGGATGACGAGGAAGAGGTTGGTGAACGTCGAGAGGATGTTGTCCATCCAGCCGCCCACAAACCCGGCAAACAGACCGATGATCAGCCCGAGCACCGTCGCGATGCAGCCGGCAATCAAGCCCACCAGCAGCGATAGCCGCGCCCCGTGCGCCATTTCCAGCAGCACGTCGCGCGATTCCATGTCCGTCCCCAGCGGATGCTCGCTGGACGGCGGCTGGTTCTTATCGACGAGGAACGTCGCGGGGATCGCGCTGGTGACGATCTTTTTCGCGTCGGCGTATTCCAGCCCGACGCCGTTCAAGCGCTCGCGCACCTTGACGACCCATTCGTAATTCTTTTCATGCCCTTCCAGCAGCGCGTCCAGCGCGGCGGCTTGGTCGGCTTCGCCCGAGAGCGCCTCGATCTCCGCGCGCGCGGCTTCGTCCGCAATGTCCGCGACCGCGCCCCCCGCCTTCACCGCCGCGACCGCCGCGACGATCGCCTGATGATGCGCTTCCAGCCGGTCCAGCTCCGCGTGCCCCGCCTGCGAGGTCGCCTCGATTTGCTCCGCCGTCGCGTCCTTTGGCAGCGTCAGCGCTTCGCGCAGACCGTCAAACTCCGCTTTCAGCGGGTATTTCGAGCCTTTGACCTGCTTTGCGCCCGACAGCGCTTTCTCGACCGCCGTCAGCTCGATTTGCCCTTTGACCGCGTCGAGCGTCGCCTGCAATTCGTCGTCCGCGCCCTGCGACAGCTTTTCGACCTCGGCAAGCGCCTTTTCCGCGTCGTTCTCGGTCAGCGCCTGCGTCAGCGCCTGCGCGCGCTCGTAATCGGGGTTGGGCACGCGGTTTGCCTTGGGGTCGGCGGTGTTGATCATCGGATAGAAAACGGCGTAAAGGATGACGACCGTCAGCATGATGAGCCCTACCAGAAAACGCGGGGATTTGAACATGATTTTAATGTTTTGCATGTTCAGCCCTCCTCAACCTGCGCCGAGCGCACGCGCGGGTCGATCATGCCGTAGACCATGTCGATCAGGAAATTGGCGACGAGCATGGTCATGGAGATGATCAGCGTGCAGCCCGAAATCAGCGGATAATCGACGTTGCGGATCGCCTGCATGAGCTGAAGACCGATGCCGGGATAGCCGAACACGATCTCGATCAGCGTCGACCCCGACACCATCGAGCCGAGCGACAGCGCCAGCCCCGACACCTGCGGCAGCATGGCGTTGCGGAACACATACCGCGTGACCTTCTTGTCGCGGATGCCCAGCAGCTTTGCGTACAGCACATAGTCGGCGTTCAGCTCGTACAGCGACATCGAGCGCATGCCGATCGCCTGCCCGCCGATGTTGATGAGCGTCTGCGACAGGAACGGCAGCGCCCAGTGCGATATCAGCGACCAGTAGTACACGCCCGAGGTTTTGTCCACGATCAGCGTGTTATACCCGCCGAGCACCGGGAACCAGTGCAGCCCCACGCCCAGCCACAAAAGCAGCATCATGGCGAGGATGAACGACGGGATGGACGACAGGAAGAGCGCCGACGGGAAAATCGTCTTGTCGAACACGCCTTTTTTGTATGCCGCCATCGCGCCCAGCAGGTTGCCGACGATCCAGCCCACGATGATGGACGGCAGCATGATGGCGACCGACCACGGAATCTTCGTGGCAAGGATGGTCGTCACGGCGCGGCGCTCGGTGAACGACACGCCCAAATCGCCAAGCAGCATGCCCTGCACATAGGAGAAGAACTGCTCGACGATGCTCCTGTCCAGCCCGAGGCTCTCGATATACTGCTGCTTATACGCCGCCGCCTTGGAGGAGTCCGAAATGCCGGCGACCACGTCCTGAATCATGATATCGACCGGGTTGCCGGGAATCAGGCGCGGCAGCAGAAAGTTCAGGCACAGGGCGATGACGAACGTCACCATGTACCATATCAGCTTGTTGCGGTAGTACTTCCCGCCCGCCGGGAGCGCGAACGTGATCAGGAAAAAAGCGACGATGACCGCAAACGCCAGCCGCCAGCCGAGCACGACCGCCCCCGGCAGCGCGAGCGAAAGCGCGACAACGACGACTGCGGCGGACAGCAAAGCGATGTTCTTCGCGGTCATAAACTCGCGCAGCGTGCCGCCCGGACGCTTCTGGGCGCTAAAAACACTCACGGTGGAACTCACCCCCAATTGTAATGGACGGCGCGTGATGTTGCGCTATCTCACACGCGCTGCAAAGCGCGGAACTTGCGAATTTGATGCGAAGGGCGCGGGATGGCAGCGCCACCCCGCGCCCGACGTGCGAAAGATCAGGTGCGATTACTTCTTGACGGGCTCGAGCAGGTACAGCTCGCGCACGCCGGCGCCGTCCATGCACAGGAACGGCGGGATGTCGGAATTGTCAGCGCCGGACACGAACCCGGTCCAGTAGCCCTCGTAGGTGGTCTGGAAGACCTGCGGGCGGTACATGAACGGGATGTAGGGCAGCTCGGCGAGCCAGATCTTGTTGATCTCGGTGTAGTACTCGCGGAGCACGTCCATGTCGGTTTCGGTCATGGTCAGCTCGACCAGCTCGTTCACGCGGTCATTGTGGAAGCGGTTGAAGTCGCGCGCGGCATACTCGCCCGTGGGCGGCACGCCCTTGGAATACAGCGCGAACTGCGCAGCCTGCCAAGGCATCGCGACCGACGGACCGGGGGTGGCGCCCCACATGCCGATGTCAAAGTTGTTGTAGTAGAAATCGGAGAAATACATCGCCATTTCGGGGAAGTAGGTGACGACGTTCAGGCCGATCTTCTTCGCGCCTTCGACCAGCGCTTCGAGCGTCAGGTTCCAGTCGGACCAACCGGCGGGGCACTCGGCCTTCCACTCGTACTTGGAGCCGTCCGGCAGTTCGCGGATGCCGTCGCCGTCCACGTCCTTGTAGCCGGCTTCGTCCAGGATGCGGTTCGCCTCGGCGATGTTGCCTTCCAAGTCCGTGGTATCCCACATCATGGCTTGCATTTCCTCATCGTCCCAGTCGATGTAGTCTTCGTAGATGTAGGCGTTGATGTAGGCGAGCTTCATGTCTTCGGTGTAGCCCGACATCGCGTTCACGCCGATGGCTTCATAGTCCAGAGACAGCGCCAGCGCCTTGCGGACGGCGATGTCCTTGAGGCCTTCGCGCTCGAGGTTGATGAACATGGAGGGCATGCCCCAGCCCAGCTGATAGGGCGCTTCGTCGTAATAGGTCTTAACCAGCGTGTTGCCTTCCGCGTCCTTCATCTCGTCTTTGTAGACCCAGACGTTGGCGAGGAACTGCTGGTTGATGTCGATGCGGCCTTCCTGGAAAGCGATCGCGCCGGCGTCGTTGTCGGCGAGGATCTCATGGGTGACGTACTTGGGCGCGGCGAGCTTGCCGAACATGTTCTCCGCCTGTCCCCAGTAGGTGTCCACGCGAACCAGGATCTGCCGCGCTTCGTCGTCCGCGAAGTGCTTGTAGGGACCGGTGGCGACGGTGTCTTCGTTGAAGAGCTTGGTCATCTCCGGGCCGACTTCCGCCCAGCGCGCAGACCAGATGGCTTCCGGCAGGATGGGCGTGGTCGCCAAATAGTTGGCGGCGATCAGCGGATTGTAGTTGTCCATGTTCAGGTGGAACTTGAGGGTGTAATCGTCCACGATCTCGACTTCTTTGATGTAGGTGAAGATGTCGGGGCTGGGCGTGACGATGCCCTCGTATTTGGCGACGTCATGCACGTCGAAGGAGAACTTCACGTCCTTGGCGACGCAGGGCGTGCCATCGTTGAAGGTGACGTTCTGCTTCATTTTGACGGTGTAGAACGAGCCGTCTTCCGCGAGCTCCGCAGCGCCCTCGGCGATCAGCGGCTCGTTGACGTTCGTCAGCATGTTGTACATGTAGAGCGATTCGTAGATCAGGAAACGGCCGTTGCCGATGCCGTGACCGACGTTGCCGCCCGCCTCGAGCGGGTTGTAGGTGGACGCCGTGCCCCACGAGAGGCCGAAGTAGGTCAGCGTTTCTTCGCGCGGGAGCTGAACCAATTCGCCCTCGGCGAGCGTCGGCACGATGCCGAGCGCCATGACCGCGACCAGAAGGAGTGCCAGGAATTTCTTCATGAGTTTCCCTCCTTATATTTATCTCCCGCCACGAAAGCGGGTAAGATACGGAATCACAGCCGCGTGTCCCACTTCCCGCAGTACGCGTCCACCGGGGAGACCCCGGTAAACGGCGCGCGGCCAAGCAGCCGGTCCATCAGCGCGGCGATGTTGTCCGGCAGCGCGCAGTAGGTGTTGACATACACCGGCACGCGCGGCACGTCCACCAGATGATACGGGTTTGCCAGCGACACGAACACCGTCGGCACCGCCGCCGTATAGTTGGGGCAGTTCGCGCCCATCGGCTGCGCCCACTCGATGCGCACCGTCGTCTGGTTGGACTTGGTGAGCAGGTTGGAGACGTACAAAAGCAGGTCGTAGTGCTCCGTAACGTCGGAATACCGCGCGGCGCGCCCCTCCATGCCCTTGGCGGGCGTGAAGATCGTCGCCTCGAAGCCCTCTTTTTCAAGAAGCTCCTTGAAGATCGCGCCGACATCCTCGTCGCCGCCGCCGCCGTAGAAGGTTTCGCCCGTGACGATGGGGTAAATCAGCACGCGCCTATGCTTCTCGGGCGAAAGCGGCAGGATGCCGCCCTTGTCCTTGACGAGCGTCACCGAGCGCTCGGCGCATTCCTTCGCCAGCGCCCTGTGCTCGGCGCAGCCGACGATCTCGTCGGCGGTCTGCTCGCATGGCACGTTGTTTTTCTTGTGCAGCCCGAGCGCCGCCTTGAGCGCGAGGATGCGCGTCACCGCCTCGTCCAGCCGCGCGTCTGTGATCACGCCGTCTTCGTAGCCCTTGCGCATGAACGCGATGTCTTCTTCCATGTTCTTGGTGAACAGGAACACGTCGCACCCGGCGGCGACGCACGCGGGCACCGCCTTGTCGCGCCCCATCGGGATCATGAAGCCCGCCATCGTCGACGCGTCCGACACGATCAGCCCGTTGAAGCCCAGCTTTTCGCGCAGCAGATCGCCCATCAATTCGGGCGACAGCGTCGCGGGCAAGATGTCCTCGTCGCGGATGCCCGGGCGCAGCGCGCGCGAGTACGCCGGCTGCATGATGTGCCCGACCATGACCGTCAGAGCGCCCGCGTCGATGCACGCCTTGTACGCCGCGCCGTAGGTCTTGTCCCACTCCTCGCAGGAAAGGTCGTTGATGGACGTGACCAGATGCTGGTCGCGCTCGTCGCGGCCGTCGCCCGGGAAGTGCTTGATGGACGCGGCAACGCCCTCCTTCTGCACGGCTTTGACGTATGCCACGCCCATGTTCTTCACGCGCTCGGGGCACGAGCCGAAGGTGCGCACGTTTGTGATGGGGTTGCGCCAGTTATAGTCGATATCGATAATCGGCGCGAATGCCCAGTTGCCGCCGACCGCCGCCGCCTCGCGCCCCGCCACGCGCCCGAGCGCCTCGGCAAAGCGGATATCGTCCGTCGCGGCGACCTGCATCTCCGCGCCGATCTGCGTGCCGTCGGTCGCCAGCCCGTTGCCGCCGCGCTCGAGGTTGGCGGGCAGCAGCATGGGGATATCGCTGTTTTCCTGCAATATTTTCGCGATCTTCACCGCGTCCTTCTTGGGGAAGGGGCGGAACATCGCGCCGCAGGGCTTGATTTCGCGCGCCATGCGCACGAGGTTTTCTTCTTCCGAATCGAACACGATCATGCAGAAAAGCTGGCGCAGCTTCTCGTCCGTCGTCATGCGCGCCTTGGTTTGCTCAAGCCAGCCGATGTCCTCGTCCGTCAGAAAAAAGGGGTTGCCGCGAAGATCCATCGCCATATCAGCACCTGCAGCTTTCTCGTTCGTTACACTTTAGAGCATCTGGCGGAAATTCCACCGAATCTACCTATCGGTATTTTCGCATGAAAAACGGAAATTGAACAGTACAAATCCTCTCATTTTCTTGTATATTTTCTCCTGTATTCTATCGTGTTTCCGCGCGCTTGTCAAGCGTGCGCTTCGTAATATTTGCCCGAACACGCTGGGAAAATCTGTGAATTATGACAAATTCGCGTCCCGGCAAGCCTGATAGTTCGCTCCAGACCTTCGCAAAATTCGGCGGATTTTCGCCCAAGAACAATAGGTAGGATTCTATTGCCGTTTTACGCGTTTTTCACATAATGTTCTGAAATATTCCGTTCTGCGCGCTTGGGGCGGTTTACTTTTTTGGCGGGATACGGTATACTCGTTGGAAGAATGGGAGGCGGCGTATGAACAGCATGTATGAAATCGTGGAATTTCCGGATAAGCTGCCGGTGCGCTGCTTTCTGTACTCGGTGGAGTCCTTCCGGCTGCACTGGCACAGGGAGGTCGAGTTCCTCGTCGTGCTCAAGGGCGCGATCAACGTCATGGTGCAGGACGCGGTCGTCACGCTGTCGGCGGGCGACGTCGGCGTGATCTCCTCCGGGCTGATCCACGCCACGCAGTCCACCGGAGAACCCAACGTATTGCTGGTGGTCCAGATCGCCTGCGAGCAGCTCGGCGCGCCGGACGAGAGCGCCGAGGGGCGGACGTTCGCGCTGCGCGGCGACGAGAACGCCAACGCGCGCCTGCGCTACCTGCTTTGCGGCGCGATGCTCGAAATGGCGTACAAGCAGCAGGGCTACCAGCACAAAACGATGGCGCTGGTGTCGGGCGCGCTCGCGGTGCTCTGGCGCGAGTTCCCGCACAGCCCCTCGCAAACGCCCGAGGGCGGCAGGCAAAAGGAGCGCGAGCGCATCGACCGCATCGTTTCCTATATCAACGAGCGCTACGCCGCGCGCCTGACGCTCACGGAAATCGCCGCGAGCGAGCATTTGAGCGTCAATCACCTGTCCACGTTCATCCACAAATCGCTGGGGATGTCCTTCGGCGATTATGTCAAGTACGTGCGCCTTCGCGCCTACATGGAATGCCTGCAGACCGACTCCGTTTCCTCGCTGGACGATATCGCCGTGCGCTGCGGGTTTTCATCGCCCCAGTATGCCGCCTCGCTCTTCCGCAACACCTACCGCGTCACGCCGGGCAAGTACCGCAAGCGCCTGTCGCAGATGACGCTCGTGCGCCAGAAGGCGCTCGACGCGGACACCGTGATGGGCTATATCCCGCAGTACCAGCCCGACGACCTTTCGCTCGTGCAAAAGTACGCCAGCATGGACGAGCCGGGCAAGCGCCGCTTTGACGCGCCGGCACAGATGGAAGATATTTCCATTGACGCTTCGCGGACGGTGGGCGAATACCACGCTTCGGCGGTCGGCATCGCCGCCATCGGGCGCGCGCACGACGGCTTGCAGGCGAACGTGCAGCGGCAGATCATTGAAATGAAGAAAGCGCTCGGCTTTTCATACCTGCGCTTTCACGGCATCCTGTCGGACGATATGATGATCGCGCGCCCCGAGCCGTCGGGCAGCGTCGCGTATTCGTGGCGTTCGGTGGACGCGCTGCTGGATTTCCTGCTGCAAAACGGTATCAAGCCGTTTCTGGAACTGACGTACATGCCCTCGCTGCTCGCCTCGGGCGAAAAAACGGTGTTCCTCTGGCGCGGGAACATATCGCCGCCCGCCGACGAGCAGGCGTGGCGGCGGCTGCTCGGCGCGCTGGTTGCGCACTGCGTCTGGCGCTACGGCGAGCGCGAGGTGCTTACGTGGTACTTCGAGGTGTGGAACGAGCCGGACTATACCGACGTGAGCTTCGCGGGGACACTGCAGGAATTCCTGCATTTCTACCTCGTCACCGCCGAAGCGGTCGTACAGGCGCTGCCCGGGGCGCGCGTGCTAGGCCCCTCCGTCAGCATGGCGACCGAGCAAAGCGCGCGCTGGCTGGGCGCGTTCCTCGATTTTTGCCAGCAAAAGGGCGCGCCGCTTTCCGGCGTGACGCTGCACGCCTACCCCGAGAAGATTAGGCCGGACGAGCTCATGGCGTCGCTGCGCCGCCCGCTGCCCGCGAACATGACCGAGCGCGACATCCTGCCGCAGGACTATGTGACGCGCATCCTGACGGTCGCGCGCCGCCAGCTCGCGCAGCGCGGCATGCGGGACTTGCCGTTGATCGTCACCGAATGGAACATATCGCTCAAGGCGTACAACCCCATCAACGATTCGGCGTATGCCGGCACGGCGCTGCTTCGCAGCGCGCTGGACGCGGACGCCAGCGATACCCAGCTTGTGCACTGGGCGCTGACGGATTATATGGAAGAATCGCCGCTGCCCGCGGGCGAGATGATCGGCGGGTTCGGGCTGTGCACCTGCCGGGGCGTGCGAAAGCCCATGTTCTTTGCCATGCGCGCGCTCTCGCGGCTGCACGGCAGCATGGTATACCGCGACGAACGCGTCATCCTCACCAAATCGGGCGACGATTACCGCATGATCGCCTACTGTCACCCCGCGCTGCCCATCGCCTTTGACAACGCCTACGCCCAGCACGCCGCCCCGAGCGACCCGCAGCGGCGCGACGCGCGCGCTTTGCGCGTCACGCTGACCGGGCTGACCCCCGGACGGTACGCGGTCGTGCGCCGCCCGTATAGCGAGGCTACATGCTCGCCCAAGGCGCTGGCGCGCGCCAGCGGTCTGAAAGAGCCCATGACCGACGGCGACGCGCGGTGGCTCGCAGAAGCCTCGCAGCCCGGGCGCGTGCGCGAAACGGCGCGCGTCCAAGCGGATGGCGCGCTGAATATCACGGTCGCGCTCTCGGCGTGCGGGTTTGAAAGCGTCGATTTTGCGAGGCTGCCGGAGTAGGCTATTTCGCCGGGAAATACATCGATTCGCTGATTGGCATGTCGGAATCCTGCTGCACCTTATACAGCGTGATGTTCTTTTGCTCGCCGCTGGACGGGTACGGGCAAAAGTCGTTCTTATGGTCGAACCCCGTGATGCGAATGGGGATCAAATCGAGCTGCACGCCTTGGTAGCCGTCTTCCGCAAAGCGCAGGCGAAGCTGCGCGATCAGCCCGTCCTGCACGGTCAAGTCCAGCGTGCCCGCGAACATGCAGTTGCCAAGCCCGTAGAGGATCACGCCGCCGCTATACTGTTCGATGCCCTGCACGACGTGCGCGTGATGCCCGACCAGTATGTCCGCGCCGTGGTCGATCGCCTCGCGCGCGATTTTTGTTTGTAGCTCGTTGTGCGTCGCGTCGTACTCGACGCCGAAGTGGCAGGAATAGACGATCACATCGCAGCCCATGTCCTTGAGCTTCTGGATGTCGGTCGCCATGATTTGCGCGTCCTGCTTGTACGTCGTTTCGCGGATGCCGCCGAAGCCGATTTTGCGCCCGTCCTGTTCATATACGTAGAGGTATTCGTAGCCCGAGTACGGCACGCCCGCCGCGTCGAGCGCCGCGCGCGTGGATGCCCGCCCCGGCTCTTTGAAGTCGATATAGTGGTTGTTGGCGATGTTCACCGAGTCGATGCCCGCCGCCGTCAGGATGCCCGTATAAGACGTTGGACCTCTGAATTTATAGAGCTTGTCCTTGTCGATGGATTTCGCGTCGTCCTTGAGCACGCACTCAAGGTTGACGTGCGTCAAATCGTCATTTTGAAAAATCTCCTGCAATTTGGAGAAGGGGTATTCCATGCCGTAGCGGTCGACGAAGAAAAACAGCGATTTGTTGTAATTCTTTTTGTTCGTATAGAAGCTCTCGCGCCCGCCCAGCACGCAGTCGCCCGCGACGGTCACGACGATTTCTTGCTCGTTTTGCGCAAGCGGCGCGGGCGTGGGCTGCGGCGCGAGCGTCGGAACAGGCGTGGGCGAGGGGTAAATGGCGTAATACTCGCGCTCGCGGTTCTCCTGATCGTCCAGAATCAGGATCTTGGTGTTGCGCTTAAGGTGCGTCCACAAAAACCACGCGTTGAGCTCGCCGTCCTTGGGCAGGCGCACGCAGGCGTGCGACGCTTTCGTACCCATTTGCGCGGACTGTATGCTGAAATCCTGCTTGCCGCTGCGGTTTTTGTAACCCATCTGGTGCAGCAGGTTGCCGCCGTCGTAGCGGATGGGATACTCATAGCGGAAGCCGCCGGACGCAAAGCCGTTGATGCGCTCGCAGGTGATAAACGCGCCCGCCGGGGTTTCCTGGAACGTCGCGGCGCGCTCCATCATGCCGGTCGTGATCGGGAACGTGCCCAGCGGCACGCCGTATTCGTAGACCGTCATGGTCTGCTCGGTCTTGTTGATGAGGATGCCGTACTGCTCGTCGGGCGCGACCATCTTGAGGAACTTTTCCTTGACGTAGCCTTCCTCGTAGCCGCCGTCCTCGTGCTGCCACGCGCCGATTTTGACGTAGCCGTTGACCGGCTCGGGGTCGAGCACGATCACGCCCTGCGTGCCGCCGTGCACGCGGCCGAGGTGGCCGTCTGAATCGTTGGGGTGAATATAGATGTAGATATGCGACACATACGCCGCGTCCATGACGCAGATGGGCTGCATCATCGCCGCCCACACGTCCTTGTCTTCGAGCGTTTGCGGCAGGTACAGCGCCGGGTCGGTCACGCCGATTGCATAGGTCGGCGGCGCGTCCTCGGTGATCTTCAGCGGGAACGAGGAGACATACGCGGGCGCTTTGTCGGAATACACGCGCACGGTGTACAGCCCGGCGGGGAGCTTAACGTTCTTCCACGCTATCGTGAACGGCTTGTAGGTGCTCACCTTCTGCGTGAAGTCGTGCACGAGCTGTTCGCCCTGCCAGATTTCGACCGTCGCCTTGCCGCCCTTGGCGGCGGCTTTCACGTCGATGAACCAGCTTTCGCCGCCGCGCTTGTAGAGCACGTCGTCCGACGGCAGCGCGTATTGGATGGCGGCGACGGGCTTGCCCGCCGTGAACGCGCCGGACTGCGTGGACTGCGCGCCGGACGCGCCGACGAACGTCGCCGTCCAATTGTACTTGCCTTCGGCGAGCGGCTCGCGCGCGAGGTACGTGCCGTCTTCGCGAACGAGCAAATCCGTGCCGATGGCGCGCGTCGCGTCGTACAGAAGCTGCACCGCGCCCGCCTCGACGGGATACTCCACAAACGGTGTGGACTGCGCGCCGTACTCGTCCGATACTGCGAACGTCAGCGCGCCCGCCTCGGGAAACTGAAACGATAGCGGCTCAGGCTGGTAAATGCCGATCTTGGCGGGCACGTCGGCGGTGAAGCCGTCGGCAAGCGCCAGCGGCGCGCACACGAGCAGCGCGGCAATCAAAAACAGCACCGGAAACAGGCGTTTGCGCATAATTTCCTCCAATATAATACAGTTGCCCGTCCATTGAATCACAGTTGGCAGGCATTGTCAATCGTGGTATAATGCTTTCGAGGTGATTTTACAAATGTTACGCATCGGATTTATTGATTATTTTCTGGATGAATGGCATGCCAACAACTACCCCAAGTGGATCGAGAACGCCTCGGGCGGCGAAGCGCGCGTGACGTGCGCATACGGCAAGATCGCCAGCCCGCGCGGCGTGACTTCGGAAGCATGGTGCGAAAAATTCGGCGCGCGCTGCTGCGAGAGCATCGCCGAGCTCGTGGAAAATTCTGACGGTATCTGCGTGCTCTCGCCCGATAACTGCGAGCTGCACGAAGAACTGTCGGCGCTGGCGCTCGCGTCGGGCAAGCCCGTGTACATCGACAAGACGTTCGCGCCCGACCTCGCCGCGGCAAAGCGGCTGTTTGAGGCGGCAAAGCGCGGCGGCTCGCCGCTGTGGTCGTCGTCCGCGCTGCGGTTCGCGGAGGAATACAAGGGGCTGACGGGCGCGCGCGCCATTTCGTCCTTTGGCCCGGGCGAGCTGATCAATTACAGCATCCACCAGATCGAACCCATCGTCATGCTGATGGGCAAAGCACCGATGCGCGCGCTGTGCATGCCGGGCAAGGACGTTGTGACCGCGCTGTTTGACTTCAGCGACGAGCGCACGGCGACGATGACGTGCTTTGCGCAGGGCGCGCCGTTCACCATGAGCGCGGCGTTTGAGGAAGGCTCCCGCGTCATCACGGCGCAGAGCGATTACTTCGGCGCGTTCATTCAAGCGCTCGTGGCGCTCTATCAAACGGGCAAGCCGCCGGTGTCGCCCGAGGAAACGCTCGCGGTCATGCAGGCGCGCTCGCTTGCCGTGGCGGCGAGCAAAACGCCCGGGCAATGGGTATCGGCGTAAGATGTTTCACGTGGAACATTTTGTCGAACGTTCCACGTGAAACAATCGGGAGAACGTATGCAATGGACGGATAGTCAGCGGCGCGCCATCGATGCGCGCTCGGAGAGCATGCTCGTCAGCGCGGCGGCTGGCTCGGGCAAAACGGCGGTGCTGGTGGAAAAGGCGCTGTCGCTGCTGCGCGAGGGGCGTGACGTGGACAGGCTGCTGATCGTGACGTTCACGCGCGCCGCCGCCAGCGAAATGCGCGCGCGTATCGCCGCCGCGCTCGAGCGCGAGAGCGTCGAGAACGATTGGATGCGCCGCCAGCTGCTGCGCCTGCCGCGCGCGTGCATCGCCACGCTGCACGTCTTTTGCTCGCGCGTCATTCGCGAGCATTTTCAGGTGGCGGGCGTTGACCCGTCCGCGCGCGTGGGCGAGGAAGCGCGGCTCAACGCGCTGCTTTCGCGTGCGCTCGAGGAAGCGCTGGAGAACGCGTACCTGCAAGCCACCGAGGGCGACGCGGACGCGCGCGCTCTGACCGAGCAATACACCGACGTGCAAATCTTGGAGATATCGCGCGCGCTCTACCGCTTTCTGATGGCGCGCGCAGAGCCGTTTGCGTGGCTGGACGCGCAGCTTTCAGCGCCCGACACGCAGGCGTTTTTTTCGGTGCTGCGCGAGGAGTGCGCGCAGATCCTTCAAGGCGCGCAGGCGCTCAATCGCGCGTGCCTCGACCTTTTGCAGCTGTCCGGCGCGCCCGATCGCTACGCCCCGGCGGCGCTGTCGGACGAACTGCTGCTCCAATCGCTACTCGCGCGCGTGCAAAGCGGCGAAACGCCCGGAAAGCCCGCGTTTGAGCGATTATCGAGCAAGCGCGCGCCCGAGGGCGAAGACCAAGCGCTGACCTCGCGCTTCCGCGCCGCGCGCGACGACATGAAAAAGCAGATTGGCGAGGCGCTCAAGCTCCTGCCGACCGACCGCGAAGCCGACGAGCGCGATATCCTCTGGACGCTCCCGGCGCTGCGCGCGCTGGCGGCGCTCGTCCGCGACGCGCACGCGCGCTATGCCGCGTACAAAGACGCGCGGAACATGCTCGATTACAACGATCTGGAGCAGCTTGCGCTGCGCGTGCTGGCGGACGACGATGCGCGCCGCGCCGTCGCCGCGCGGTTTGACGTGATTTTCGTGGACGAGTATCAGGACATATCGGGCGCGCAGGAAGCGATTCTGTCCCGCGCGCACCTTGGGAACATGCTGTTCATGGTCGGGGACGTGAAGCAGAGCATCTACCGCTTCCGCCTTGCCGACCCGACGCTGTTCATGCGCAAACTGCGCGCGTATTCGCCCGAGGACGGCGCGCCGCGCTACCGCCTGTCGCTCCAGCAAAATTTCCGTTCGCGCGCGAACATTCTGTTGGCGGTCAACCATGTGTTTTCACACGCCATGCGCGCGGACGCGACCGAAATTGCGTACGACGACGAAGCCGCGCTCGTGCCCGGGCGAGGCGGCGACCCGGGCGCGGCGGTGCTGCTGCGCGTCATGCTGCCGGGCGAGGACGGCGAACCGGGCTTTCTGCGCGAGGCGCGCGAGGCGGCGAAGATCATCAAGGCGCTGTCGGGCGAGTACCGCTTCCGCGACATGGCGATTTTGCTGCGCAACGCTTCCGGGCGCGCGCCGCGCATCGCGAAGGTGCTGCAGGACGAGGGCATCCCGGTGTATTCCGACGCGGACGCGGAGTTCTTCGACCTGCCGGAGATCACCGACATGCTGTCCATCCTGCGTGTGCTCGAAAACCCCATGCAGGACGTTCCGCTGCTTTGCGCGCTGCGCAGTCCGGCGTTTTCCTTCACCGCCGAGGAGCTTTCGCGCGTGCGGCTGGCTTCTCCGCCCAAACGCTCGTTTTACGACGCGTTGACGGGCTACCCGATGGCGGATGAAACGCCGCTTTCGCGCAAGGTTGCCCGCGCGCTCGCGACGCTTTCGGACTGGCGCTTTCTGTCGCGGAATATGCCGCCCGAATCGCTGCTGTACCGCCTGCTCGACGAAACGGACATCTACGCGCGCGCCGGGGCGCTGCCGGGCGGCGAATCGCGCCGCGCGAACCTGCGGCTGCTGTGCGAGCGCGCGCAGGGCGAAAGCAGCCTGCACGACTTCCTCTGCGACGTGGACACCGCGCGCCGCAACGACGACGGCAAGTCCGCCAAGACGCTGTCGGAATCGGAGAACGTCGTGCGCGTCATGACGCTGCACAAATCCAAGGGGCTGGAGTTCCCGGTCGTTCTCCTGATGGAACTGGCGCGGGAATTCCGCATGCCCGAGGGCGGCGAGCTGCTGCAATGCGACGAAGACGGGCTGGCGCTCAAGTTTGTCGACGCAGAGCGCCGCGTCACGCGGCAGACCGTCGCGTGCAAAGCGCTGCAGCTCAAGAAAGCGCGGGCGCTGCGCGCCGAGGAGGCGCGGCTTCTATACGTCGGCATGACGCGCGCGCGCGAACGGCTGATATTGCTCGCCTCGCCCAAGAGCGCGGAAAAGACGGCGGCGCGCTGGGCGCTGCCCATGAGCGCGTACGCCGCCGGAAGCGCCGAAAGCATGCTGGACTGGATCGGGCAAAGCCTACAGGCGCATTGCGTCTTCGGCGAGGACGCGCGCTTCCGGACGGAGAACGGCAGCGTGTGGGATGCGGGTTTTTGTGCGCCCGAAGCGCACGAAATGGAAATATCTGGCAGAGCGCCGCGCCTGCCGAGCGCGGAGGGCGAGATCCCCGCGTATATATCAGCGCGCATGGCGGGACGGCACGCCGCCGGGAAGGGCTTCCGGAAAACGTCGGTGACGGCGCTCGTGCGCGGGCTGCAAACCGCCGAGGAGGAGACCGCCGAGGACAAGCGCCGCGCCTTCCGGCTCGACCGTCCGCTGCCCGAGCGTCCCGCCTACCAGCTTGCCGGGGAAGGCGCGGCGCTCACCGCCGCCGAGCGCGGCACGGCGACGCACAAAGCGCTGTCGCAGTGCGACATCCATCAGGAGGATATCGTTTCCCAAATATCGGCGCTGCGCCTGCGCGGCATGCTCTCGGACGCCGAAGCGGACGCGGCGCAGCCCGCGTGGATCGCGCGCTATTTTCACTCGCCGCTGGGCGAGCGCATGCGCGCGGCAAAGACCGTGCGTCGCGAGTGGGCGTTCAATTATCTGGCGGAGGACGGGCTGCTTTTGCAAGGGGTCGTCGACTGCTGCTTTTTGGAGGACGGCGCGTGGGTGCTGGTCGATTACAAAACGGACGACGCGCCCGCGGACGCGCTGCGCCAGCGGTACGCGCGGCAGCTTTCATGGTATGCAAAAGCGCTCGCGGGCATCACGGGCAAGCCCGTCCGCGAACGCTATCTATACGCCCTGCGCACGGGCGAAGCGATATTGTTACAAAACGATTACTGATCGGCGCGGGATGCTTGCGCGCCCGTCGCGCGTTCTATCAACGAGGGCACGGGCGGTTGTTCACGCAAAGCGAGCGACGCGAGCAGCAGCCCCGCGACAGTCTTGCTATCGCGCAGCTCGCCCGACACCACGCGCGCGACCGCCTCGGAAAGCGGCAATTGCGCGGTGGCGATGAACTCGTCCGCGTCCGCGTGCGCGGCGTGCTGGGACAGCCCGGTCGCGAGGTATATGGCGATTTGCTCTGTGCAGAAGCCCGGCGTGGTGTCGATGACCGTCAATTTTTGCCAATGCGACGCTGCCAGCCCCGTTTCCTCGGACAGCTCGCGCTTGGCGCACGCCAGCGTGTCCTCGCCCGGGTGGTCGAGCTTGCCCGCCGGGATCTCCCACGTCATGCGCCCCGCCGCCACGCGGCACTGGCGCACCAGCGTCACGTTGCCCGCCTCGTCCACCGGAACGATGGCGGCAGCGCCGCCGTGCCGCACCACGTCGCGGATGGCGCGTTCGCCCGACGGCAGCGCGACCGTCAGGCGCTCGACGGCGAAAATCGCCCCCTTGAAGATTGGCTCCGACCCTACCACGGTCTCCTTGAGCGCGTCGTCGCGCATGCACGCCACCCCTTCCCTGTCGACATCCGTCCAGATTGGGGATATTCGCCGGAAAGTTCGCGATTCCTGCCATATCCAGCATTTTCAACGTCCGCGATGATTGACTTTTGTAGCATTCCGTAATACAATTGCAACATACACCGAACACCCCCGCGCACGCGCATGGAGCGGCGCGGTTCAGTAAGGAGGATTCCGCTTATGACCTCTCGCGCAAAGGGACTGACCGCCGCTTTGATCATCGCGCTGCTGATGGCGCTGTGTCCGGCGCTGACGCTCGCCGAGGCAGCGCCGCCGCCCGAGCCGCTGACCATTCGCCTCGTCTGGCAGGAGGGCGACGCGCAGCAGGAAGCGTTCGCCGTCGCCGTGCCGTACCCCGAGTATGACGGTGCGTACTGGCTGCAAGTGCCGCCCGACATTCTGCTGAAGAACCCCACGGTCTACGTCACCGACACGCTGTCGCAGTACGCCGCCGTGACCGGGCAGGAGGGCGTGCCGCTTTTGACGTTCGTGGACGCCGGCGACCAGCTCGCCTCCGGCGCGTCGCTGGAAATCATGGCGACCGACGCGGAGGGGCAGCCCGCCAAGCTGTTCACGCTGTATCTGTCCACGACTGCCGCCGCGCCCGCGCCGCCCGCCGCCATCCCCGCGGTGGACGTGCCCGTGTATTACACCGACGATTTGACGGGTGAGAACGTTTCGCCCATGCAGCTTGTGACCTGCGAGGCGGGCGAGCACATCATCGTGGCGCGTCCGCAAAACGATATGACCGGCTACACGCTCATCAGCCCCGACGCGCAGGTGGTGACTGTCGACGCGCTGGGCGCGAACCCGCCGAGCGTCACGTTCTTCTATCGCAAGGACGTTCAGCCCGTCACGCCGACCGAAATCAATGTACACTACCGCACCGCCGACGGCGCGCCCGTCGCGGATTCCAATACTTTCCTGTGCTACGAGGGCGACAACGCCGTGCCCGCGCAGCCTGTGAACCTCCAGCCCAATTATGTGTTGCTGGGCGACCCGGCGCAGACCGTCACGCTGGATGCAAACGGCTTGTCGCAAGCCGAGGTCGTGTTCACGTACTACTATGAAGAACCCGTCGTGGAGATCACGCCGACCGAAATTTGGGTGCATTACCGTACCGCCGACGGTACGCCCGTCGCCGATTCCAATACCTTCCTGTGCTACGAGGGCGCAAACGCCGTGCCCGCGTCGCCTATCAACCTGCAGCCCAACTATCTCCTGCTGGGCGACCCGGCGCAGACCGTCACGCTGGACGAAAACGGCTTGTCGCAAGCCGAGGTCGTGTTCACGTATTATTATGAAGAACCCGTCGTGGAGATCATGCCGACCGAGATCTTCGTGCATTATCGTACCGCCGACGGTACGCCCGTCGCGGACTCCAATACCTTCCTGTGCTACGAGGGCGCGAACGCCGTGCCCGCGTCGCCTATCAACCTGCAGCCGAATTATCTCCTGCTGGGCGACCCGGCGCAGACCGTCACGCTCGATGAAAACGGGCTGTCGCAAGCCGAGGTTGTGTTTACCTATTATTATGAAGAACCCGTCGTGGAGATCACGCCGACCGAAATCTCCGTGCACTACCGCACCGCCGAGGGCTTGCCCGTCGCGGATTCCAATACGTTCCTCTGCGTCGCGGGCGACAACGTCGTGCCCGCGCAGCCTATGAACCTCCAGCCCAATTACGTGCCGCTGGGCGAGCCCGCGCAGATCGTCACGCTGAATGAAAACGGTCTGTCGCAAGCCGAGGTCGTGTTCACGTTTTATTATGAAGAACCCGTCGTCGCCGTGCAGCCCGTCGATATCCCGGTGTACTTCCGCACCGCCGACGAGCGCGACGTTGCGCCCGCGCAGGTCTTCACCTGCTACGAAGGCACGAACACCATCGTCGCAAGCCCGGTCGGGCTGCCGGACAACTGCGTGCCGGACGGCGAAACGACGCAGACCGTCACGCTGGACGCGAACGGCCTGTCCGCCGCCGCCGTCACCTTCCGTTACCGCGTGATCGAGAACACGCCCGCGGCGGTCACGCCGGTGGACATCACGGTGTTCTACCGCGACCGCGCGGACAGCGCGATCGAAGTCGCGTCCTCGCAAGTCGTGACCTGTTACGAAGGACAGACGACCATCAATGCCGCGCCGCTGGATCTGCGCGAGCATTACCAGCTCGTCAGCGAGCCGGAATACACCGTCACGCTGACCGCCGAGGGCATCTCCGCCAACGCCGTGGTCTTCGAGTACGAATATATGCCGCCCGCCGATCCCGAGCCCGCGCCCAAGGTCGCGCTGGTGACGGTGTATTACAAGAGCCAGTCCGGGCAGGTGCTCTACACCGAGACGGTGACGTGCGTCGAGGGCGCGCCCAACGCCATTTCCGTCAACGCCGCGAACGTCCCGGCGGACTGCACGCTCAACGACGACGCGACAAAAATGGTCACGGTGGACGCAAACGGCGCGCCGACGCCCGCCGAGGTCGTCTTCCAGTTCTTGGCGGCGAGCGAGGTGCAGGCGAACGTACCCGTGCACTTCCGCACCGCCGAGGGGCAGACGGTCGCCACCAGCAAGCTCTACCCGTGCTTCCTTGGCGCGAACTCCATCCCCGCCGCGCCGGACGATTTGATCGCCGGGTACGTGCCCGCGTCGGAGGGCGCGCAGACCGTGCAGCTCTCCGCCGACGGCACGCTCACGCCCGCCGAGGTGATCTTCTTCTACAAACCCGCCGTCACCGAAGCGCCCGTGCAAACGCCCTCGCCCTACCACGTCGAGGTCATGGACGCGTACTGCTATCCTTCGAGCAACAGCATCAATTTCCGTTCCTCGCCCACGACGAGCGAATCCAACATACTGCAGGTCGTCGCCAAGAGCGACCTTGTGCACGTCACGGGCGCGCTGACGACCGAAAACGGCGAAGTCTGGTATCAGGCGCAGGCGCGCGGCGTGGACGGCTACCTTTTGAGCACGGTCGTGCGGCTGCTCTCGCAAAACGAGGCGCTCGTGGCGCAGGGCTTCACCGCCGTGCCCGAGGCGGCGCAGACCCCCAATCCCGAAACGTTCTCCGACGGTACGCCCATCGACCGCTGGGGGCGCACGACCAAGAACGTCAACTTCCGCTCGTCCACGAGTACCGCCAGCATCAACAACCGCATCGCGCAGCTTCGCGGCGGCGCGATGGTCTGGGTCTATGAAGCCATGACGGTCGATGGCGTGCGCTGGTACAACGTGCGCACGAATGGTCGCGACGGCTACGTGAGCGCGGAATACATCGACGTGCTCTCGCAGGCGGATTCCGACGCGCACCAGCTCGCGCTGCCCTCGCCCATGCCCACGACGGTCGTCGAGCCGGACACGCCGCCGACCGACGTGCCCGTGACGAACGCGCCGCAAACCGACGCTCCGGCGACGGACGCGCCCGCGACCGAAGCGCCCCCCACCCCCTCGCCCGCGCCCGAGCATTACGCCGGGTACGCGCTGACGACGGTGCAGACGGCGCTGCGCATGGAGGTCAGCCTGCGCGAGGACGCGGTGCTGGCAAGCGTGCCCGCCGGGACGCTGTGCTACCTCTTCGGGCAAACCTATGTCGATAACGAATGCTGGAATTCCGCGCAGGTCATCGCGTCCGGGCTGACGGGCTTCATGCACGACGGCGCGCTGCGGCGCATCTCCATCGAGGAAGCGAACGTCTATCTGGACAGCCTCAAGCCCACGCAAGCGCCGACCGAAACGCCGCCCCCGCAAATCGGCTACGCGATGACGCTCGGCGGCGGCGTGCCGCTGCGCACGAACACCGATACCAACGCGCGCATCGAAGTGATGCTGCAGGAAAACGACGTGGTACGCGTGCTCGGGCAGGAGTATGTCGACGGCGTGACATGGCACGCCGTACAGTACGCCGGGCTGACGGGCTACATCCACGGCGGCATGGTGCGCATGCTCAACGACCTCGAAACGACGGGCTACCTCGAATCCCTGCGCACGACCGTGCCGCCCGTCGCCGCGCCGACCCCCGCGCCCGTCACGCAGAGCGACCCGTCGAGCTACGGCTACGTCACGGGCGACCGCGTGAACCTGCGCACGACCGCCTCGACGACCTCCGCGAGCAAGCGCCTCTTGAGCAAGTATGCCTTTGCGCTGGTGCTCGGGCAGGAAAACATGCAGGACGGGCTGTGGTACAGGGTCAACCAGGCGGGCACGGAAGGCTACATCATGGCGAAGTACTTCAAGGTGCTCTCGATGGGCGAATTGACCGAGTTCCTGCGCAGCCCGGAATACCAGAACGCCTCGACCACAGAATCGACCGGCGCGACCTCGCCGGACAAGATCACCTCGCTGGAGGACTTCACGCTCGGCGTATGGACGAACCCCAACCTCGCGCAAGCGTCCTACGAGCCGTTCAACCCCTACGCCACGCAAACGCCGAACGTCGAGGCGATTGCCACGGGCACGCCCACGCCCAGCCCCGAGCCGACGGCGACGATTCCGCCCATCAGCCCCATCGTACCGACCGACATCCCGCCGGTCGTGACGGAGAACACGTCGTTCCCGACCGGGCTGGTGATCGGCGCGATCGTGCTGCTGGGCGCGGCGGGCGGCGCGTATGTCTACGCCATCCGCAGGCAGAACCAGCGCAGGGCGGCGGAGCGCGCGGCGCAGCGCAGGCGCATGCAGCAGCAATCCATGCAGACACAGCAGCCGCCGATCACGCAGCAGGCGCGCCCCTACGCGCGCCAGACGCAAACGGGCGCGGCAGGCGCGCCCATCATCCCGCCGCAGGGCAGCGTGCCGCGGCCGCCGCAGATGCAGCCGTCCGACACGCAGCAGTACCGCCCGACCGCGTCCGCGACGCAAGCGCCCGTTTACCCGCCGCGTCAGGCTGGCGACACGCAGCAGTACGCCGCGCCGACCGCACAGCAAAAGCAGGATGCGCCCGATACCGCGCAGGAAACGCGCGCCTATGCGCCGCCGACGTCCGGAGCGTCGACCATCCAAAGGAATCGGCGCGCGGGACGGAAATAAGGCAATACAAAGAGACAGGCTGCCGGACGAATCGGCAGCCTGTTTTCTGATGATGCGCTTATATCAACGCGAGCGTTTTGAGCACGAATATCAGCACGAACACGCTGCCGACCGACGCGAGCGTGGTAAAGACGACCGTCATGGCGGCGAGGCGGTCGTCGCCGCCCAATTGCTGCGCCATGGTGAAGGAGTTGACGGCGGTCGGCGCGCCAAACAGCGCCGCCACGCACGCCAGCTCCGGCCCGCGAAAGCCCAGCAGCGCGGCGGCGGTCACAAAGATGGCGGGGCTGACGACGAGCTTGCCGAGCGTCGCGATGCACAGCGGCTTGGATAGCCCCCGTACCGCGCCGCGCGAGAGCGTGCCGCCCAGCAAAAAGAGCGCCAGCGGCGTCGCGGCTTTGGCAAGCTGTCCGACGGCGGAGGATAAGAACGCCGGAATCGGCACGGACAGCCGCAGCGCGATAATGCCCAGCACCGACGCGATGATCAGCGGGTTCTTGAGCACGTCCAGCACGATCTTGCGCTTGTCGGTCTTCTTTTCGCCGTATACCTCGAGCGCCACGACCGACAGCACGTTGAACAGCGGCACGGCGACCGCCACGACCAGCGACGCGACGGACAAATCGCGGTCGGGATACAGCAGCGTGACGAGCGAAAAGCCGTAAAAGGCGTAATTGCTCCTGCCGATGCCCTGTATGAGCACGCCGCGCCGCGCGTTCTGCTTTTCAAGGCGCGGGATGATGAGAAACAGCAGCCCGAACAGCGCGAGCACCGCCGCGCCGACAAACAAAAGCAGCCCCGGGTCGCCGCCCGTCTGCGCGCCCGCGATGTTCTGGAACAGCAGCGCGGGCAGGAACACGCGGTAGACCAGATTGTTGCCGCCGCGCACGAGCGGCTCGGGCAGCATGCTCAGCCGACGGCAGACATACCCCGCCGCCATGACGCACGCAAGCGGCAGGACGGCGTTGAGGGTGAACAGGAAGTTTTCCATTGATACGCTCCTTGTGGTGGACGGGGGAAGGAGAAGGGGCGGGGTGCGGCGTATGCCCGTATATTGGTACGAAACACGAACCGTGGAGGAAGGACGTAACATCCCTCGTAGGGGTCGATGCCCACATCGACCCGCATAATTACACCACATACGGGCGGAGCAGAGCCCCGCCCCTACGCCCCTATTCCCTCCCCAATACGAAAAAAAGGCGAGCGTTTGCCCGCCTTTTCTGTGCGTAACTTACTTAATTTCGACTTTCGCGCCGACTTCGGCGAACTGCGCCTTGATCTTCTCGGCTTCCGCCATCGGGATGCCTTCCTTGACGGCCTTGGGCGCGGACTCGACGAACTCCTTGGCTTCCTTCAGGCCCAGCCCGGTGATTTCGCGGGCGACCTTGATGACCTTGACCTTTTCAGCGCCGATGTCCACCAGGATGGCGTCGAACTCGGTCTTCTCTTCAACGGCCTCGGCGGCGGCGGCGGGCGCGGCGGCGGCGACGGCGACGGGCGCGGCGGCGGACACGCCGAACTTCTCCTCGAGCGCCTTCACAAGCTCGGCAAGCTCGAGCACGGTCATGGATTCGATTGCGCTGATCAGTTCTTCACGGTTCATGGGGATACCTCCACTTTCATTTTGTAATTTTTCATGTCGCGCGGGCGGAGCAGAGCCCCGCCCCTACGGGATGGGATGTGTGCGTTGCGCGGGGGATTACTCCTCGCCTGCTTTTTGCTTGCGAACTGCGTCGATGGCGTAGACCAAGGAGCGCAGCGTCGCGGAGAGCACGCCCACAAACCCGGTGATCGGGGCGTTGAGGCTGCCCATGACGCGCGCGATCAACACCTCGCGCGGCGGCAGCTCTGCCAGCGCCTTCACGCCGGCAACGTCGATCGCCTTGCCGTCCACCAAGCCAGCCTTGATCTGGATGGTGTCGTTCTTGGCTTTGCTGATGTACTCGGTGATGATCTTGGCGGGCGCGACGGCGTCCTTCACGCCGAACGCGAACGCGGAGGGACCTTCCAGCACGTCGTCCAGACCGGTGATGTTCAAGTCTGCCAGCGCGCGGCGCACCAGCTTGTTCTTCAATACGACGTAATCCACGCCCGCGGCGCGGAACTGCGCGCGAAGCTGCGTCACCGCCTCGACCGTGATGCCCGAATACTGCACGACGACGACGCTCTGCGCGGTCTTGAAGCGCTCGGTGATCTCGGCGACCGCCTGCTGTTTCAGCTCGAAATTCTTGCTCATGTTTCTTGTTTCACCCGCTTTCCGGCTCAAATTGAAGCGCCCCTGTGCAAATGGCACAAGGGCGCGAAAAATCTCACGCTTCTTGCGCCTCGGCTGGCGGCTTTCGCCTTTACGCCACGCGGGAAATCCCTTCCCCTGCATGGCACCGGCTGTCTTGGGCACAGGCTCTTTAGAGCCGGGAATGAATATAGCATGAAGGGCGGGGTTTGTCAAGGGTTTTGTTGACATTCGCGCCGTTTCGTGCTTTAATGCGGGAAAAGCCCGGAGGTCATGCCCATGGATACGGCGCGTTTTTTGGAAGCGTACTACGGCGATTATGACGAGGACGGCAGGCTGCAAACGCGACACGGGGCGGTTGAGTTTTTGACGACCATGCGGTATATCGACCGCTACCTGACCCCCGGCGCGCGCGTGCTGGAAATCGGCGCGGGCACGGGGCGATACAGCCACGCGCTGGCGCGGCGCGGGTATCGGGTGGACGCGGTGGAGCTGGTGGCGCATAACATCGACATCTTCAAGCAAAACACGCGCGCGGGCGAGCGAATCACCGTCCGGCAGGGCGACGCGCGCGCGCTGACGGCGTTTGCCGATAACGTATATGATATCACGCTGCTGCTAGGGCCGATGTATCATATGTTTTCGGAGGACGACCAGAAGCGGACGCTTGGCGAGGCGCTGCGCGTCACCAAGCCCGGCGGCGTGTGCTTCGCGGCGTACTGTATGAGCGACCCGAGCGTGCTGCATTATGGGTTTATCGGCGGGCACGTCAAGGAAGTGCTCGAAAAGGGCATGCTCGACCCCGAGACGTTTTGCACGCGCTCCGCGCCGGTCGACATCTTCAACCTCTACCGTATCGAGGACATTGACGGGCTCATGCGCGGTATGCCCGCCGAGCGCCTGCACATCGTCGCGGCGGACGGGTACGCCAACCACATGCGCGAGGCGCTGGCGGACATGGAGGAAGACGTATACCAGCTCTACCTGAAATACCATTTCGCCACCTGCGAGCGCCGCGATCTGCTGGGGTACTCGCATCACACGCTGGATATTTTCAGGAAACGCGCGGGCTGCGCTTAAACGACCATTTTCTGCATGGTAATTCTCCGCAATTATAATAGAAGAAACGCTTCCAAAATCGCCGCGTTTGTGCTATAATGGCGTGGTGGGCGCGGCTTTCGCGCGCGTCCGATTTTGGAGGGAAACATGCAAAGCGACGTAGAACTGAACAAGAATAACGCGCATTACGACGAAACGCAGATCCAAGTGCTCGAAGGGCTGGAAGCGGTGCGCAAGCGCCCGGGCATGTACATCGGCTCGACCGACGTGCGCGGGCTGGATCACCTTGTCTATGAAATCGTGGACAACGCCATCGACGAAGCGCTGGCGGGGTACTGCACGCGCGTGCTGGTGACGCTGCATCAGGACGGCTCGGTGTCGGTGGACGACGACGGGCGCGGCTTCCCGGTGGGCATCCATCCCAAGGTCGGGCGGCCGGCGGTCGAAGTGTGCCTGACGATGCTGCACGCGGGCGGTAAGTTCGGCGGCGAGGGCTATAAAGTGTCGGGCGGGCTGCACGGCGTGGGCGCGTCGGTCGTCAACGCGCTGTCGCGGCACCTGTGCGTGCGCGTCAAGCAGGATGGGAAAATTTACCAGCAGGAATACAACCGCGGCGCAATTGCGTACGACCTCAAAATCGTCGGCGAGACCGACGAAACGGGCACGTACATCCGCTTCTGGCCCGACATCAAGGGCGAGAGCGACGACAACGGCGTGTTCGACGAGGGCATTTCCTTCCAGTACGACGTGCTGAAGGTGCGCATGCGCGAGATGGCGTTCCTCAATAAGGGCATCAAAATCGTGCTGCGCGACGAGCGCCCCGAGCCTTGCGTCGAGCGCACGTACCACTACGAGGGCGGCATCCGCGAGTTCGTCAAGTACCTGAACAAGAACAAGGAAACGCTGTTCCCCGAGCCGATCTACGTCGAGGGCGTGAAAAACGACGTGTCGGTCGAGGTCGCGATGCAGTATAACGACAGCTATTCCGAGAGCATATTTGCCTTCGCCAACAACATCCACACGCCCGAGGGCGGCACGCATCTGATGGGCTTTT
>CAZEIC010000003.1:0-18264 GCA_964512175.1 uncultured Oscillospiraceae bacterium
TGCAGGTGATCACGCCCGCGCTCGCGCTGACCAAGGGCGGGCCGGGCACCGGCAGTTACTATATGTGCTACATGTTGTACACGCAGGCGTTCAAATCGCACAAATACGGCTACGGCAGCGCGGTGGCGGTCGTGCTGTTCATACTGATCGCCATTTTCACCGCCATCCTGTTCGCCACCAGCAAGGGCTGGATTTTCTACGAAGGAGATGACAAGGCATGACGGCGGGCAAGCTCGTCTCCCGAACGAAGCGCGAAAGGCTGGCAAGCGTGCTGTGCACGGCGGCGCTTGTGCTGCTCAGCCTGATCGTCATGTTCCCGATCTTCTGGCTGTTCCGGTCGTCGCTGATGTCAAACGGTGAATTGTACGCCTATCCCCCGGCGTTTCTGCCGCCGCAATGGCGGTTTTCCAACTACCCGGAAACGCTCAAAGTCTTTGATTACTGGCGGTTTCTGGGCAACACCATGACCATCCTCCTGCCATCGGTCGCGGGCGCGGTCGTCACGGCGACGATGGGCGGGTACGCCTTCGCGCGGCTGCGCTTTCGCGGCAAAAAGCTGCTGTTCACGCTGTGCGTCGGCTCGATGCTGCTGCCCTCGATGGTCACGCTGATTCCGCTGTTCGTGGTGTGGGCGAAGCTCGGGCTGGTCAACACCTACTGGCCGCTGATCCTGCCGCACTTCTGCGGCGGCGGCGCGTTCAACATCTTCCTGATTCGCCAGTTCGTCAAGACCGTGCCGCGCGAGTTGGACGAGGCCGCCACCATCGACGGCTGCGGGTACTTCCGCATCCTGCTGTACATCATCGTGCCCGCCATCAAATCGGCGATGATCGTCGTGGGGCTGCTCAAGTTCATCGAGCTGTGGAACGATTTGCTCCAACAGGTGACGTATATCACCCGCCGCGACAACTACACGCTGGCGCTGGGGCTGAACATCTTCAAAGGCTCGTTCAATGACGACTGGTCGAGCATCATGTGCGCCACCTGCCTGTCGTTCATTCCGGGCATCGTGTTTTATCTGATCGGTCAGCGGTACTTCGTCGAGGGCATCGTCATGACGGGCATGAAAAACTAGGGAGGCGGCAATGAGCATCCGCGAGATACCACTGCGTCAGGTTCGCGTCACGGACGCGTTCTGGTCGCCGCGTCAGCGCCTGATGACCGACGTGACCATCCCTTATATGGAACGCATCCTGCGCGACGAAGTCCCGGGCGTGGAAAAATCGCACGCCATCGCCAACTTCCGCATTGCGGCGGGCGAGGAGGACGGCGCGTTTTACGGCATGGTCTTCCACGACAGCGACGTGGCGAAGTGGCTGGAGGCGGCGGCGTACTCGCTGGCGCTCAAGCCCGACGCGGCGCTCGAAAAGCGCGTGGACGACGTGGTGCGCTTGATTGCCAAATGCCAGCAGCCAGACGGCTATCTCAACACCTATTTTACCGTCAAAGAGCCGCAAAACCGCTGGGCGAACCTGCTGGAATGCCACGAGCTGTACTGCGCCGGGCACATGATGGAGGCGGGCGCGGCGCTGCACGAATGCGTCGGGAAGGACGCGCTGCTCGCCGTCTGCGTGCGCCTTGCGGACCATATCTGCGCGCGCTTTGGCGAGGGCGGGCAGGAGGGCGTGCCCGGGCATCAGGAGATCGAAATCGGGCTGATGCGCCTCTACCGCGCCACGGGCGACGGAAAATACCGCGACATGGCGCGCAGGTTTTTGGATGTACGCGGGCGGGACGCGGGCTGGTTCGCGGCGCACACGCCCGCGCACCCGGGCGCGCACTACGGCGGGTACGATATCGACGCGGAAGACGCGGTCTATAACCAGTCCGACGTGCCCGTGCGCGAGCAGACCACGGCGCGGGGGCACGCGGTACGCCAGCTGTATATGCTCGCGGCGATGGCGGATGTCGCTCGGGACACGGGCGACGCGCGCATGCGCGACGCTTGCGCGCGCATGTTCCGCAGCGTTACGCAACGGCAGATGTACGTCACCGGCGCGGTCGGCGCGACGGCGCGTCACGAAGCGTTCACCGTGGATTACGATTTGCCCGCCGACCGCTGCTACGGCGAAACGTGCGCCTCGGTCGCGGCGGCGTTTTTCGCGCATACCATGCTCGGGCTTGCGCCCGACGGGCGTTACGCCGATTTGCTGGAGCTGGAGCTGTTCAACGCGGCGCTCGCGGGCATGCAGCTGGACGGCAAGCGCTTCTTCTACGTCAATCCGCTGTCGGTCGACGCGAGCGTGTCCGGCATCGTCCCCGGCTACGAGCATGTGCAGAATCGCCGCCCGGCGTGGCACGCCTGCGCCTGCTGCCCGCCGAACCTCGCGCGGCTGATCACGTCGCTGGGGAAATACCTCTGGAGCGAGGATGACGACGCGGTGTACAGCCATCTGCTCATTGGAAGCGAGGCGCACACGCGGCACGGGCGCGTCCGGATAAGCAGCGAGTACCCGTGGGAGGGCAAGGCGACATACACGCTGCTTGACGGCGGCGCGTTCACGCTCGCCATCCATATCCCAAAGCACGCCGAAAACACGGTCGTCGAAGTCTGCGGCGAAAATGTGCCTTGCCATCTGGAAAACGGATACTGCTATCTGCGCCGCGAATGGGCGGCGGGCGATACCGTTCGCGTAACGTTTGACATGCCGGTTCGCAGGCTGCGCGCGCACCCGCGCGTGCGCGACGCGGCGGGCAAGGTCGCGCTCCAGCGCGGGCCGATTGTTTACTGCGTGGAATCAACCGACCATCCATGCGCGCTCTCGGCGCTCGTGCTGCCAAGGGACGCGGAATGCCAAGCGGAGCGCGCGACGGACGGCGCGCTGGCGGGCATGACGCTGATCCGCGCGCGCGGGCTTGCGCAGGAAGAGACGGACGAACTGTATACGTCGGGCGCGCCGCGCTATGCGCCCTGCGATATCCTCGCCGTGCCCTACTTCGCGTGGGCGAACCGCGCGGCGGGCGATATGCGCGTGTGGCTGCGCGAGAGTTAGCGCAATTCTTTTTCCACCCGCGCGCCGCTGCGATCCACGCGCACGCGCAGGCGCTCTCCCCTGTGAAAAAGCGTGAAACGCACGGAGCGCCACGCGTCGGGCAGTTTGGGAGAAAATATCAATTCACCGCCGTCGGAGACGCGCATGTCGCAAAAGCCCATGACGACGCACTGCCATGTGCCGCCCATCGAGGCGGCGTGCAGGCCTTCGCGCGTGTTGCGCTGGTTGTCCTCCAAATCGACATATGCCGAGCGTTCGAGGTACTGATACGCGCGCGCGTCGTCGCCCACGCGCAGCCCCATGAGCGCGTGCATCGACGGCGACAGCGACGACCGGTGCAGCGTGCGCTTTTCGTAATACGCGAAGTTCTCGCGCTGCGTCTGCAGATCGTAACAGTCGGGCAGCAGCTTCATGAGCATCACAACGTCCGCCTGCTTGAGGATCGGGCGCTCCATGCCGCGCTTGCCGCGGCAACTTTCGGGCATGAGTGGCATACCACGCTCATCCCAGCGGTCGATCACGGCGTCCGGGATGGCAAAATACCCGTCGAACTGCTCGATCAGCCCGGTTTGCGCGTGCAGGTACACGCGGTCGGCGCGGTCGCGCAGTTCCGATATTTCGCGCTCGGATATGCCCAGTTTGTCTTCCAGCGCGGCGGTAAACTCGGGCTTTCTTGCGCGCCACGCCGCGAGGCAGGCAAGCGCCTCCTCGATGTTCCACTTGGCGAGGCGGTTGGTGTATTCGTTGTTGTCCACCGGCTCGTGCCATTCGTCGGGGCCCGTCACCCGCAGGATTTCGTATCGCGCCTTGTCCGCGTTCCACGTCATGCGCGACGCCCAGAACCGCGCCGTTTCCAGCAGCAGCTCCAGCCCGAAGTCCTCCATCAGGCGCTCGTCTCCGGTCGCGCGGACATAGGCGCGCAGCCCGTAGGCGACCGCCGCCGTGACGTGGTGCTCGTAGTCCGCCACGTAGCAGCGGTAACAACTTCCGTCGTAATCCACCGTCCAGGACGGGCATTCCTCGTCGCCTGTGTCCGCCGACTCCCACGGGAACTTCGCGCCCCGATATCCGCACGCGCGGGCGTTCTCGCGCGCTTCTTCGAGCAGATGCCCGCGATACCGGACGAGGTTGCGCGCGATATCCGGAAAAACATGCGTGAAAAACGGCAGCGTGAACAGCTCGGTATCCCAGAACGCGTGTCCGCCGTATTCCTCGCCGTGCATGAGCTTCGCGCCGACGTTCACGCGGTCGTCGCGCGCGCTCGGCGTGCTCATCAGGTGGAAAATGTTGAACCGAAGCGCATGCTGTATTCGCTCGTCGCCATCGATCACAATGTCGGCAACGTCCCAAAGCGCCTCGTAGGCGACGGCGTGCGCGGCGATTTCGGCGTCCGCGCCGCGGTCGAGCGCGTCTTGCAAAAGCCGCGACGCGCGCCAACGCACGCCGTCCGTTTCTCGCCCCGTCGCGACGGCGGCGAACTTGTCCACGCGCGCCGTTTGCCCGCGCGCCGCGCGCACGTCGAAGAACTCGCACGCCGTTTCGCCGTAGGGGCGAAAATCGCGGTGTCCGATGCCGTCGCCGGCGACCGCCGTCATCGTGCAAATCGGCAGCCGAAAATCGCGCGTTTCGCATTCGACGTATGGGAAGCCGCCGCGCTGGTACGCGACCTCGCGCACGGTGAAATGCCGCGTGCGAAAGCGCGGATAGTCCATGAAATTCGTCACCGTCGCGTCGACGACGTTCTCCAGCTCAAACAGCCTGTCGCCGTCCAAGGGCGTGAGGTACAGGCGAATCAGCCCGATTTGCGGGTGCGCGCGGCTGACGAGCTTGAGCTGCTCCACGCGCGTGCGCCCGCATGCGCCTACGTGCTCATACCGCGTCGCCAGCAGCCCCGAACGCATGTCGAGCACGCGCAGATAGCCCTCGATCTTGCCGCCCTCCACGCCGATCTGCTCGCAATCCGCATACACGCGCAGGCGCGCCCAGTCTGGCGTGTTGACGAGCTCGCGCATGAACGCCTCGGAACGGTCGAACACGCCGTGGACATACGTCGCGGGCAGCGACGGGCGCGACGTGCCGCAGACGTGCGCGCCGCGCGAGCTCATATAGCCGCTGGCAAGGCAAAAGCGGCTCTCCCACGCCAGATTATCGGCGGGCTGATAGCCCTCCTGCGCGAGCAGCCATTCGTCGGCGGCGAGCAGCCGCGCGATCTCGGGGCAAAAGTTGTCTCTCAACATAACGCGTCCTGCGCCTCCCGCGCCGCCGCCAGCGCGCCGCCGCCCGTCACGGGCGCGAGCGCAAGCGTCATGTCAAAGGGCTCTGGGCGCACGATATAGGCGGGCAGTCGCCCCGGACCGCAGCTTGCGCTGCCAAGCCCCGCGTTGCGCCAATCGACGCGCCAGAAAACATGCCCCGACGGCGCAAGCTCGCTTCGTCTGCGCGCGCTTTCCAGCTGCCGTGCGGAATACTCGCTCGCGCCAAAGTCATGCGGCGCAGCCGTCGCGCACGCCATGCCCAAGCCGCGTTCGTCGGTCAGCGCGGAGAACGCGCAGCCCGCGCGGTTGCCCGACTCCTGCGGGCACTCATAGGGAAACGCGAGCGCCGAAACGTCGCTCTCGAACACATCCAGCCGCGCGTGATACAGGCTGTCGCAATAGGTTTCGCCCGCGCCAAAGCCGCAGTACAGCGCGCGGCGCATGCCGCCGGGCAGCACGGCGGTCGTGCCGATGCGCGGAAGCTCGGGAAGCTCCGCGCTATCCAGCCCTTCGAAGCGCCCGGACAGCCGCGCGCGTATCGCGCCGTTGGGGTAGATGTCATACCGAAGCGTATACGGTACGCGCCACAGCCGCGCGTTCGCGCCCAGCGAGCATGAGAGGTCGACCGTCAAAACGCCGCCGTCCGCGCGCCAATCGGCGCGCCGCACGCCCGCGCGCAGGCTGTCAAGGCGTGCATTCTTCCACATGTCGCGAAGGGGCACGTCGTTGTCGATGGTCGCGCGGAACAAATCGATCGCCGGCCCCGCTTCCATCAGCATCACGCCGTTCATGGCATAGTTGCGGATGCGCCCGTCGCCAAGCGAGATCTCCAGCGAAAACGCATCGCCGGAAACAAGCAGACGGTCGGCAAGCGCCAGCACGCGCGGCGCGTCTCCCGTGACCGCGCGCGGCGCGGGACGGTACGCCCGGAGCACGCGCGATACAGCGCCCAATCGCGCGCCGTCCTGCTCGACGGTCGCCTCCAGCGTATACAGCGCGTTTGCGCGCATGTCGCCCGCATAGTCCGGTACGGCAAGAGATGCCTCGGCATGCGGCGCGATATGCGGCAGCGCAAGCACGTCCTCGCGAATCGTCTCGCCGTCCCTGCGCAGCGTCAGGCGCGCAGCCGCGCCGCACAGCGCCGTAAAATCAAAGCGATTGCGAACGCGCAGCGAAGTTTCCGTCAGCTCGGCGCGCGCGGGCTCGTTCATTTTGGCGTAGGCGCAGAACGCGGGCGTGGGCGTGCCGTCCGACGACAGCATGCCGTCCATACAGAAATTGCCGCTGTGATAATCCTCGTGAAAATCGCCGCCGAACAGGTAGTCCGCGCCGCCGTCCGCCCGCGCGCGCCGGATGCCGTGGTCGCGCCACTCCCAGATGAAATACCCCTGAATGTGCCGCGATTCGTCGATCGCGCGGTCGTACTCCAGCAGCCCGCCCGGCCCGTTGCCCATGGCGTGCGCGAACTCGCACAGCATCAGCGGCTTGCCGGGGTCGGCCGCGTCGCGCGCGATCAATTTCTCGACGGAGGTATACATGGCGCTGATCACGTCGGCGTGCGCGCCCTCGTGGTCGCCCTCGTAGTGCACCGGGCGCGTCGCGTCGGCGGCGTGGAAAAAATCGCACATCGCCCAGAGGTTCTCGCCCCTGTATGATTCGTTCGCCAGCGACCACATCACCACGCAGGCGTGATTGCGGTCGCGCGCGAGCGTGCGCTCGGCGCGGTCAAGGTACGCCGCCCGCCACGCCGGATCGTCCGCCAGACGCGCGGGCGCGCCCTCCCGCTCGAAGCCGTGCGTTTCCAAGTCGCACTCGTCGATCACGTACAGCCCCAGCTCGTCGCATAGCGAATAGAAGTACGGCGCGTCCGGATAATGCGCGGTGCGCACGGCGTTGATGTGCGCCTGTTTCATCAGCATCAGGTCGCTCCGCGTGCTCTCCGGCGTCACCGCGCGCCCGTTCTCGGGTGAAAACTCGTGCCTGTTCACGCCGCGCAGCATCACGCGCGCGCCGTTGACGCGCAGCTCGCCCGACGCGATCTCCACGCGCCGGAAGCCCACGCGCAGGCGCGCCGCCTCGCTCGCTGTTTCTACCAACAGCGTATACAGGCGCGGCTGCTCCGCGTTCCACGGCGTGACCCCATGCAGCGTATACCGCGCGTCGTCTTGCGCGTCGCCGGACAGCACGGTATCGCCGCCGTCGTCCAGCAGCGTAAAACGCGCGCCGTCCGCACGCACGCGCAGGCGCAGAAAGCCCGTCCGCGTGTCCGCGTCATAGTCGGCGTCCAGCGCGATATCGGCGATTTCGCCTGTGCGCGGTCTGCGCAGCAGCAGCACGTCGCGGATGATGCCGCCCAGCCACCACATGTCCTGATCCTCGAGGTACGAGCCGTCGCAATACTGCCGCACGATCACGCACAGCTCGTTATCGCCCGGGCGGCACAGCGCCGTCACGTCGAACTCCGCGGGCAGGCGGCTGCCCTGCGTATAGCCCGCGAAACGCCCGTTGACATACACGCTCGCGCAGCTTTCCACGCCCTCAAAGCGCAGAATCAGGCGCTCGTCTTGACAATCCGGCGCGGTAAACACGCGCCGGTACACGCCGACGGGCGTGTTCGCGGGCACATACGGCGGGTCTATGGGAAAGGGGAAATCCTCGTCGGTATACAGGGGCGCGCCGTACCCGGCAAACTGCCAAGAACGCGGCACGGCGATCGTATCGGGATGCGCGCGCGCGGGCTCGCCGGCGAGCGTTTGCTCGTCCAGCAGCGTGTTTTCCAAATATTGGAACGACCAGATGCCGTTGAGCGATTCCGCGCGGTCAAACGCCCCGGCGAGCGCCTTTTGCGCGGTCGTCGCGGTCAGGAAGTGCGCGCGCGCGGGAAGGCGGTTGATCGCAAGCACGCGCTGGTCGCAAAAAGGCAAATCGTTCGCGTCAAACATACTCGTTCTCCGTCGGCTCCATCAGCGACAGCATATGCCGCCGCAGCTTCGCGGGCGTCATGCCCGTGACGCGCCGGGATACGGCGCAGAAATAGTTCTCGTTTTGAAAGCCCACCCTGTCGGCGATGTCCGCGATGGTCCTGTCCTCGGACAGCAGCAGGCGTTTTGCCTTCTCCACGCGGAAAGCGTTGACATAGGCGACCAGCGACATGCCCGTTTCGCGCTTGAACAGCTTCCCGGCGTAATCGGGGTTGAGCTTTGTGCAGGCGCACATTTCGCGCACGGACAGCTTGCGCGCGTAATTCTCCTGAATGTAGCGCTTGATGGTGTCCGACACGCGCGGCTGCGGCTGTCCGGGCGCGTCCCAGTAGCCCGCGGCGGTCAGCGTGCGCGTCATAAGGCGGAAAAACAGCTCCTTGGACACCAGCGCGAACCGCGCGCCGCCCGTCTGGTACGCCTTATACAAGCTCCGGAAAATCATGTCCACATCATCGGTAACGTCAAAGCGGACGAAGGTCGGCAGCCGGAAATCACCGGGGAACACGGGAATGGCGCGAATGTGCTCGGGCTGCGGCAGCGCCGCGCCGAAGCAGCGCGCGTAGGTTTCGGGCGTGTTGTACCAGCGGTAGAGCAGGTCGCCGTCGTCATGCCGCGCGAAATCGCAATGGAACCAGTACAGATCGCCCGAATCGGCGGCGTCCAGCCGCATGGTGTGCGGCGTGTCGGGCGGGACGATCGCCATGTCGCCCTCTGTCATGCGCCGTGATTCCTCGCCGATGCGCACATGCGCCGCGCCCGCGTAGCAGTAGAGGAACTCGTGGTCGTAGATGCGCCGTGCCTTCTGCCGCCAAGCGTCGCCGCGCTGCATGCCGACCTCCCGCACCAGCGGGCAAAGCTCCTCCAGCGTCATGCGCTTGTCCATGCCGTTTCCTTTCAAAGGCAAGCCGGAGGAAGCCGCGCTCCCTCCGACTTGCGCGTATGCGGTTAGTTCGCGCCCATTTGCTCGCGGAGCGCGTTGTAGGTGTCGGTCAGGTACGCGTTCACTTCCGACAGCCCGGCTTCCTCGGCGATGCCGAGCATTTCCTCGTACAGAGCGTCAAACTCTTCCTCGGTCTTGGCGACGCCCAGCTTGGGGAAGTATTCGTCGGCGAGGCTGGAGATGTCGTCATACTGGAAGCTCTCGTCGGTGTCCGCCTTGGGGTAGCTCAAGTCGATGACGTTGGACACCACGGCGCGCGATACGGCGTCGTCGAAGATGACGCGGGTCGCGTCGGTCGCGGCGGCGTAGTAGCCAAGATAGATGGAGATGAAGTTGGTCGCCGAGAGCATGTAGCCAAGCTCCTTGTAGAACACCTCGGTGTCGCCCAGCGCCTGATGCTCCTTGTAGCGGTCGAGCATGACGAGGTTGCCGCCCTCGTCCCAATCCCAGTCCGTGCCCTTCACGCCGTAGGTCAGCGACAGCGAATTATCCTGCTGCTTTGCCCAGTAGAGCGTCTTGATGGCGGCTTCGGGGTTGTCGCACGCCTTGGTGATGAACATGGACGCCCAGCCAGACACCGGGATCGTGTACTTCCAGTTGTCCAGCAGCGGCACCTGCACGACTTCCGCTTCGGGGACGATCTCCTGAATCTTGGCGGAGAACACCTGCTCGTCGTTGCCGGCAAAGTACGTCACCATGAACGCGTTGCCCGCGTACCACTGCTGGAACGCCTGCTCGTCGGTGGTGTAGGAGAAGTTTTCTTCGGTGATGTACCCCTCGCGGTACAGGCGGTTGATGACGCGCATCATGTCGCGATAGGTCGGGTCGGATATCGCCATCACCAGATTGCCCTCGTTGGTCGGGCGCACGGTGTCATAACCGACGAGCGAGCCGAACGCCGAATACTCGCGCGGGCTGAAGATGATGGGCTGCATGCCGGGGTACTGCTCCTTCACGAGCTTCAGCAGCGCGAAGAAATCGTCGGTCGTTTTGATTTGCGGCGCGCCGAGCGCCTTGTAGATGTCGTTGCGCATGTGGAACTGCCCGAAGTTGATCGCCATGTTGGAAGCATTGGCGATGTCCTCGGCGGTGTTGTACTCGTTCTTGAGCATGTAGTAGTTGCCGTCGGTCGAATAGTAGGCGTTCATCTGCTTTTCGACGTCGGAAATCTCCCACTGGGGAACGTACTGGTCGATGAGCTCCTGCAGGGGATAGCACAGGTCGCTGGAGGACAGCGACGCGACCTTGGCGCTGGACGAGCAGACGACCAGATCGGGCAATTCGCCGGTCGAGATCATCAGGTTGAGCTGCTCGCCGTCGGTCGCCTTGATCATGTTGATTTTGACGCCCGTCTTTTCGATCATCCATTCCTGACAGATACCGCCCTCGTAGGAGTCAAAGCCGACCCATGTCCAGTCCACCCAGAGGTCGAGCTCCACCGGCTCGTCGCTGGCAAAGAGCGCGTCGCGCTCGGCGAGCGCAGGCGCTGTCATGAGCAGCGCGCAGAGCATGAGGATCAGAAAACGTTTCATCATGGTTTCCTCCTTCTTTATTTGAAGCCGCGTTCCTGGCGGCTTGGGAACGCACTATCCTTTTACCGCGCCCAGCATGACGCCCTTGACGAAATACTTCTGCAAGAATGGGTACACCAGCATGATCGGCAGCACGGCGATGATCATCGCCGCCATCTGCACGGACGTCGCCGTGACCTTGGAATACTGCGCCGCGTGCATCAGCGCCGCGCGCGAGGAGGTGTCCACCTGATTTTGCACGATCACGCCGCGCATGAGGTACGCCAGCGTGCGCAGGCTTTGGTTGCTCGGCGCGAAGAACGCCGTGTCGCTCCACGCGTTCCATTGCGATACCGCGGCGAACAGCCCGAGCGTCGCCAGCAGCGCCTTGGACAGCGGCAGGATGATGCGCACATAGATGGTGATCTCGCTCGCGCCGTCCAGCCGCGCCGATTCCTTGAGCTCGGCGGGGATCTCGCGGAAAAAGCTGATGGCGAGGATGCAATAGTAGGTTGAAAACATCGTGGGAATGACGTAGACAAAGAAGGTGTTGAGCAGCCCGAGCGCGCGCAGCGTCAGGTAGTAGGGAATCAATCCGCCCGAAAAATACATGCACAGCAGCAGGATGATGTTGTAGAATTTCTTGAACAGCAGGCGCTCGGCGGACAGCCCGTAGGCGATCAGGCAGGTGAACAGCACCGTCAGCCCCGCGCCGACCGCCGTTTTCGCGACCGACACGAATATCGCGGCAATCCATTTTTCGTCGGTCAGAAACTGCGCGTAATTGGCAAAGGTGAACTTCCTCGGCCACAGGTAAATGCCGCCGCGCAGCGCGTCCACGCCATCGTTGAGCGAGAGCACCACGACGTAATAGAAAGGATAGATGGTCACAATCAGCAGCAGCGTCGTGACCAGCAGCGTCACAGCGTCCACGGCGCGGTCCTCCGCCGTCCGGCGGATGCGGTGCTTTGCCATACCGCTTCTCTCCTTTCAGAACAGCGACGCGCCCGACAGCCGCTTGCTGCCGGCGTTCGCGAGCATCACGAGCGTGAAGCTGATGACCGACTGGAACAGCCCGACCGCCGTGGCGTAGGAATAGCGCTGCTTGCTCAAGCCCGTGCGGTAGATGAACACGTCCAGAATCTCCGAGCGCGACACGTTCATGTCATTGCCGAGCATCATCGCTTGATCAAAGCTCCCGCTGAACAGCCCGCCGACGGCGAGGATGAGCAGCACGGAAATCGTGCCGGAAATGCCGGGCAGCGTGATGTGCCAGATGCGCTTGAGCCTGCCCGCGCCGTCGATTTGCGCGCTCTCGTAGAGCGACGGGTCGATGCCGGAAATCGCCGCCAGATAGATGATCGCGCTCCAGCCCGTTTCCTTCCAGATCTCGCTGGCGGTCGCCAAGAAGTAGTAGTAACGCTCGCTGATGAGCAGCGGCAGCGGCTCGCCGATCACGCCCCATTTGACGAGCAGTTCGTTGATCACGCCGATGTTGGTGGAGAACATCGCGTACACGATGCCCGCCACGACCGTCCATGATATGAAATGCGGCAGGTAGCTCGCCGTCTGCACGATGCGCTTGTAGCGCACGCCGCGCAGCTCGGTGAGCATGATGGCGAACAGAATCGCGAATGGAAACGCGAAGAGCATTTTCAGCCCGCTGATGCACACCGTGTTGCGCACGAGCACGGAGAATTTGCGGTTGGTAACGAACGTGATGAAGTGCTTCATGCCGAAATCGTCCGTCCACGGCGCGGTGAACATGCCCGCGAACCCCGAGCGAATGTTGTAATCCTTGAAGGCGATGACCACGCCCGTCATGGGGATGATGGAAAAAATGACAAGAAAAACCAGCCCCGTCCAGACAAAAACGTGCAGGGGAAGCTGGCGCTTGAGTTCTTTGCCGAGGGCGGATCGGGCGTTCATCAACCACAGCTCCTTTCGGGCGCGGGCTTGCCTTCGATGCCGGGATTCGGTCGTGCGGTCGCTATCGTTGGTTTGATTATAGGCGCTCCCGGCGCGTCTGTAAAGAAAGGATCAAGCGAAAAACTATACGATTCAGAGATTTCGGGCGTTTTTGTAGGAAAAACCCCAGAAGCGTTCAGCGCGCGCATCGGAGCGAAATCCAGTATATGGCATTTCCAATCAGGTCGATATCCGCCATAGATTGTCCATGATTGACGGAATTTTATACATAATATCCCGATTCTTCCTTTACAATGCGGTCGGTTTCACGCTATGATGAACCATCGGCAGGAATACGATTTTTTGGAGGTCGCCACCATGAAAGACGTTTTATCACAATCGGGGCGCGTCGCGGTCGTTACGGGCGGCGCGTCGGGCATCGGTCTGGCGTCGGCGCGGCTGCTGGCGGAGCACGGCGCGCGCGTCGTGCTGTGCGACGTCAACGCGCCGCTGGGCGAGCGGGCGGCGGAAGCGCTGCGCGCGGACGGGCTGGACGCGCGGTTCATCGCCTGCGACGTGACGAGCGAGCGCGCGGTGACGGAGCTGGCGCGCGAGGTGGAAAGCGCGTATGGGCGCTGCGATATCCTGTTTAATAACGCCGGGGTCATCCGCCGCGCCGAGTGCCCCGACATGCCCGAACGCGACTGGGACTTGGTCGTGGACGCGACCATCAAGGGCGCGTTCCTGATGTGCAAGCACCTGATTCCGCTGATGAAGAAGACGGGCGGCAGCATCGTGAACACGGGCTCTGGCTGGGGGCTGAAAGGCGGCGACCGCGCGGTCGCCTACTGCGCGGCGAAGGGCGGCGTCGTCAACATGACGCGCGCGCTCGCCATCGATCACGGCAAAGACAATATCCGCGTCAACTGCGTCTGCCCGGGCGACACCGACACGCCGCTTCTGCGCGACGAGGGCAGGCAGATCGGCTATGCCGACGAGGAAGCGTTCCTGCGCGAATCGGGCGTGGGCAGACCGCTCGCGCGCATCGGCACGCCGCGCGACATCGCGGGCGCGGTGCTGTTTTTCTGCAGCGAGCTGGCGTCGTGGATCACAGGCGCTGCGCTGCCCGTGGACGGAGGTGGTATCGCGTGAAGCATCCCTACCTGCCAAACGGCGGCGAAAGCACGCGCGCGGCGATGCTCGCGGCGGTCGGGCTAGAGAATACCGACCAATTATACGCGGACATTCCCGAGGCGCTGCGCCTGCGCAAGCCGCTTGATTTGCCCGAACGCATCGCGTCGGAATGGGCGCTGGAGAAGCACGCGGAGGAATTCCTTGCGCAAAACAAGCCCGTGCGCGACGGGCTATGCTTTCTGGGCGCGGGCTGCTACCGGCACTTCATCCCCGCCGTCTGCGACGAAATCGCCGCGCGTTCCGAGTTCCGCACCGCCTACGCGGGCGAGCCGTACGACGACCACGGGCGCTTTCAGGCGCTGTTTGAATACCAGAGCCTGATGGCGGAGCTTCTGTGCTGCGAGGTCGTCAACGTGCCCGCCATGGACGGCGCGCAGGCGGCGGCGACCGCCATTCGCATGGCGGCGCGCATGACGGGGCGCAATACCGCGCTCGTCAGCGCCGATATCCACCCGGACAAAAAGAAGATCATCCAAAATTACTGCGAGCCGGCGCTGCGCATCGTCTTCCTCGAACCCGACGCGCGCACCGGGCAGCTATTGCCCGAAACGGTGGCGCGCGCGATCACGGACGATACCGCGTGCGTGTATCTGGAGTCGCCGTCCTTTCTGGGCGTTTTACCGCTGCACTTTCAGGACATCGCGCGCATCGCGCGGTCACGCGGCGCGGAAACGGTCGCCGGGTGCGAACCGGCGCTGCTGGGCGTGCTCGAAAGCCCGATGAACATGGGCGCGGATATTGTTTGCGGCGATATCCAGTCGCTGGGCGTGCGCATGCAGTTCGGCGGCGGTCAGGCGGGGTTCATCGGCACGCGCGACGATATCCGGTACGTGCGCGAGTATCCCTCGCGGCTGTTCGGCGTGACGCGCACGCGCGCGTCCGGCGAGTGGGGCTTTGGCGACGTGTATTACGAGCGCACGTCCTTTGCCGACCGCGAGCGCGGCAAGGAGTACGTCGGCACGCAGGCGGCGCTGCACGGCATCACGGCGGGCGTGTATCTTGCCTTGCTGGGCGCTTGCGGCATGGAGCGCTTGGGCGCGCGCATGCTGGCAAACGCGCGGTATCTCGCTGAGCGTCTGATGACGGTCAAGGGCGTGACGGTGCGCTATCCGGCGCACGCAAACGAGCTGGTCGCCGATTTGAACGATACAGGGCGCGCGGTTGCGGACGTGCAGGCGGCGCTCCGCGCGCGCGGCATGCTCTTTGGGTACGATCTGTCGCGCGATTTTCCGGCGCTCGGGCAAAGCGCGCTTGTGTGCGTGACCGAGGTGCAGGAGAAAGCGGACATCGACGCGCTGATCGCGGCGCTTTCGGAGGTGCTGGCATGAACAAAGTCGATTCAAAGCCGCTTGTGCGGCGGTATCATCAAGCGTCGTGGGACGAGCCTGTCATTTTCGAGCTGGACCGCGAAGGGCAAATCGGCGTGGAAATGCCCGCGCCCGACCCCGCGCTCCCGGCATACGACGCGCCCGAATGCCTGCGCCGCAAAGCGCCGCCCGCGCTGCCGCGCGTGTCGCAGCCGCGCGTGTTGCGCCATTTTCTGCGGCTGTCGCAGGAGAACCTCGGCGCGGACTTGAACCCCGAAATCGGGCAGGGCACGTGCACGATGAAATACAGCCCGGTCGTGCACGAACGCGCCGCGCGCGACGCGCGGCTGACCGAGCTGCATCCCCTGCAACAGGACGCTGACGCGCAGGGCATACTCGCCATCCAATACCGTCTGCAGCGCATGCTCTGCGAAATATCGGGGCTGGACGCGTGCACGCTGCAGCCGCAGTCCGGCTCGCAGGCGCTGATGACGATGCTCTCCATCGTCCGCGCGTACCACGAAAGCCGCGGCGACGCCGCGCGGGATGAAGTCATCGTCACGACGTTCTCGCACCCGTCGGCTGCCGCCGCCGCCATCGTCAAGGGATACGCCGTCAAGACCGTGCGCCCGCGCGCGGACGGGTATCCGGATTTCGTGCATTTCCAAGAATTGGTATCCGCGCGAACGGCGGCGTTCCTGTGCGCCAATCCCGAGGACACCGGGCTGTACAACGGCGATATCGCGCGCTTCACGGCGCTCGCCAAGGCGCAGGGCGCGCTCTGCGCCTACGACCAAGCGAACGCCAACGGGCTGTTTGGCGTGACGCGCGCGGGCGACGCGGGCTTTGATTTGTGCTTTTTCAACCTGCACAAGAGCTTTTCCGCGCCGCACGGCTGCGGCGGTCCGGGCACGGGCGCGGTCTGCGTCAGCGGCGCGCTCGAGGACTTCCTGCCCTCGCCGAGGATCGTTTGCGAAAACGGCGCGTACATGCGCAGGGAGCAAGGCGGCGCATCCGCCAGAAAGGTGCGCATGTTCCAAGGCGCGGCGCAGGCGGCGTTCAAGGCGTATTTATGGCTGATGTCGCTGGGCGCGGAGGGGCTGCGCGACGTGGCGGACACCGCCGTGCTCAACAACCGCTACCTATATCAGAAAGTACTGACGATCGACGGCGTGGACGCGCCGTTCGACCCTGCCGCGCCGCGCGTGGAGCAGGCGCGCTACTCGCTGGAGAAGGTTTGCCGCGAAACGGGCGTTACCGCCGAGCAAATCGGGCTGCGCATGGCGGATTACGGGCTGCATTTCTGGACGAGCCACCACCCGTTCATCGTGCCGCAGCCCATGACGCTCGAGCCGACCGAATCGCCCTCGCGCGACGATTTGGACGAATACGCCGCGACGCTCGCGCACGTCGTCAGCGAAGCGCGAACCGATCCCGAGCTTGTGCGCACCGCGCCACACCGCTGCGCCGTGCACAAAAACGACGAAAGCTCGCTGGACGATCCCGCGCAATGGGCGGTCACGTGGCGAGCCTATTTACGGAAATTCCAATAATTACAGGGTAACGCTCCCGGCGGCGGACAGCCTTTCCGCGCGCACGGCGCACAGACCATACGCGCCCGCGCTGATGGCGAGGGCTTCCGTTTGCCACGCGCCCAGCGCGCGCCCCGCCAAGTCCGTCAGGCGCAAGCGATAACCGGGGAAGCGCAGCTCGCCGCGCGTTGGGCGCGCCGACAGCGCATGCAGGCAGACGGTCAGCCCGCCGCGCGCGGGCGCGATATGGACGACCTCCCAATCGCTCGGCAGCGCAAACGGCAGCGTGACCTTCGGCGCGGAAGCGCGCATCGCGCCGTCGATATCGCCCGCATCGCGCGCCGACACGCGGAAATCAAACGCGAAATCGCCCGCGATCCACTGCGGGAAGTTCGTGCCCCACATATTGTTGAGCAGGCAAAAGCGCAGCACAGGCTCGGACGGCGCGTACTCGCGACGGAATTGATACACGCCGCTTTCGCCGATGCTCATCAGCGCGCAGTCCTCCGTTTCGACGACCGTCAGCGCGCGCGCGCCGTCGCACGCGGCGAAGCGCTCGAGCGCGTAAAAGGCGTGGTTGGCGCACGGCGCGATATCGCGCGCCGGGTCGACGACGCATCCGGGCTTGTTCAAAAGATAGCGCGTCGGCTGCTCGGGCAGCGAAAAGCAAAGCTCGGCGGATTCGACATACGGCGTGGCGCGCTTGCCAAGCAGCCGCGCGCGCACGCAAAGCGGCGCGTCTCCCTGCGCGAGCGACAGCGATAGCTCGATGCGCCGCGCGTCGCCAAGGTCGTCGTCCGGCGCGCCGCGATACGAAAAGATCACCGTGTCGCCCGCGCGCTCGCAGCCTTCAAACGCAGGCAAGCGCGTCAGGCGTTCGCAGTCGGGATAGCGCTCCCTGCCGTTGTCCAGCACGCCCCAGTCGGTGAAATGATAGGCGTAGGCGCGCAGGTATTCGTTGATGTCCGCCATGCCGTAGCGCTGGTACACATACTCGATCGCGCTCCGCCTGCCGCGCGCCGACAGCAGCGCGCAGCCCCTGCGCTTGTCATACAGCGACAGCACGACGCCCGTCGTGGGGTCGAATTCCAAGCGGTACGCGTCGTTTTCCAAAGCCGTATCGGCGCACGGCGCGCCGCATTCGCGCGGGCGTTCCGTTTCGACCGGAATCCCCAGCGCTTTCTCCGCCTGCTCGCAGTACGCTTTCGCGCGCAGCGCGCGCGCCGACTGCTCGCGCCATGATTCCTCCATGCGCAGGCACGCCTCGCTCTTGCGGAACGCGTCGAACGCCGCGCGCCGATAATCGGGAATCGCGCCCAGAAAGGTCTTCACGTCCAGCCCCCACGTATGCTCGCAAAACAGCGCCATTGCGTCGCGCGCGGAGGCGATCGCGGTGCGCGCGGCATCGTTTGGCGTTTGCGCGAGCGCGATCTCTGCCCGCCGCACGCGCGCGCGCAGCCTGCGAATCAGCCCCGCTTCCATCGGGTACGAGCCAACGCCGTGAATCCACGTATCCGCCAAATCCTTGCGCACCACGGGCAGCGCGCGCAAATCGCACGCGTTGAGCGCCTTATAGAAATCATCCAGCGTGCCGCTTTCGACGCTTGCCCCCGGGAAAGCGCGCCGCGCTTCTTCTTGCAGCG
>CAZEIC010000003.1:18274-32859 GCA_964512175.1 uncultured Oscillospiraceae bacterium
CCGATCTGGCAGGTATCGCCACGGATTTCTGGCTGTTCGACGACCGATCCGTGTGGGTCATGGATTACGACGAGCACGGCACATGGCGCGGAGCCAGGGACGACAGTTCGTGCCTCACCCGATACCTCGATCTCCGCGACCGTCTGCGGTCCGCCGTTGTCGCGCTTGGCGCTCATCAGCGCCAGCCACACGGGGTATTGCCAGCCTTTCGGCGGCGTGAGCCCCGTGCCGTAGCCACCCTTGGAGTACATCACCAGCACGCGCGCGCCGCTTTGCGCCTCCCACCAAAACAGCGGCGGCACGTCGGGCGGCATGGCGAACTCGTTGCAGCCGATGTGCAGGAATTTGATACCTGCCGCGCTCAACACCTCGGGCAGCATCCAGCCCGCGCCGGGCACGTCGGTCAATTTTCCGGCGACGGATACGGGCTTGCCGTAGCGCTCGGACAGCGAGCGCGCGTACCCAAGCCCCCAAATCGCGTCCGCCATGTCGCAAAAATCGTAATGCGAGGTGTATGGCAGCGCGTGCCAGCAAAGCTGGTCGCGCGCGATCAGCCCTTGCAGCGCGGGCAGGCGCTCGGGCGCGCACTGTTCCTCCATCACGGTCAGCGGCCAAGCGGGCACCGTCCACACGTACTTGAGCGCGCCGCGCGCCGCCGTCTGCTCGCAGACGCTCGCCACGCTGGCGAGCACGTCGCCGGAATACGCGGAAAGCACGTCCTTCGCCAGCCCCGTAAAGCCGATGTCGAAATGGCTCTTGAAGACCAGAATCACCCGCTCGACCGTCATCCGGCTATTCCTCCCGCGCAAAATAGATGGGGTTGGCGACCAGCACGCGCGTGGGCGGCAGGTCGGGCAAAAGCTGCCGGAGCACCTCGCAGCGCAGGAAACGCGCGCCGCGCACCCGATGGACAAGCGAGCGCTCAAGCGTGTTCGGCGCGCAGGGGATCTCGGTTTCATCCCTGTCGGTGATCAGCCGAAGCACGTCCCCGCCGCGCAGGTTGCGGAAGGACAGCGCGACCTCCGTATCCGCGGGCGCGATATCGCCCATGCGCATTTCGCCCACGCGCATGTCGAGCGTCGGCGCGTCCGGCGAGGCGGCGATGAACGCATGCCCCGCGACGATCGCCGCGAGCAGGTCGTCCCGCGAACGCGAAAGCGCGTACACGCACGTGACCGGCAGCCCGGGCAGCGCCATCGCGCCCTCGCGGTGAAAGTCGCTCCCGCCGACGACCGGGATGCGCGCGTCCTCGCACAGCCGCGCATGACACCACGCGAGGCAGCGCAGGTTGTAGCCGTCCATCAGCGCGCCGTTCCACACCTCGAGCGCGTCAAACGGATGCAAATCCATCCCCCACCGCCAGCCGCACTCGGGCGCGCAAAACGGGTGGTTGACGACGATGAACGCGCCGTTTGCCTTGGCTTCCGCCATCACGGCGCGCGCCTCGTCCGGCGTGTTGACGCAGAAAGGGTTCTTGTACGGCGTTTGCACGCCGAGGAAGTTCGCGTGCCCCTTGTAATGCGTCCACTCCGCGCCGGGGATGACCGTCAAATCGCCGCGTCTGGGCAGGTGCGCGTTCTCAAAGCAGGTGTTGTGGTTCGTCACGCAGACGAAATCCAGCCCCTGCCGCGCCGCCAGCTCGCACAGCTCCTCGGGGGTCAGCACGCCGTCCGAGCCCGTGGTGTGCGTGTGCATATCGCCGAAAAACAGGCGCTCGCGCTTTTCGTGCAGCGCGATCTCATATCGAACGGGCACGCCGCCCTCGGGGATTTTGTACGCGCCCACGATGATCTCCCATTCGCCGGGCGTAATATTGACGCTCTCGTAGCCGTGCGAGCTGCCGAAGGGCGAAATCGTGATCTCCGTGCGGTCGGAGCCCGACGCGCCCACAAAATGCCCGCCGGGCGCGTTCAGCCCCAAATCGACGATGGCGGTCTCCGTGATCGTCACGCCGCCCGCGCCGTCCTCGCGGCGTTCATGGCGCGCGTAGGCGTAACGCACGGTCATGCTTTCCACGCCCTCGGGTACGGAAAACGGCAGCGTGAAGTACGTCCGTTCTTCCGATTTTTGTATAAGGCGCTCAAAAACGATCGTTTCCATGCCGGTCATCCTTTCGTCGCGCCCAGATTCAACCCGGACAGCAGGAATTTTTGCGCGAACACGTATATCAGCAGCAGCGGCGCGGCGGTGATGATGATCGCCGCCATGATGGCGTTGGCGGGAATCTGCGCCGTGCCCGACGTGGAATCGGTGCTCAAGATCATCATTTTGAGCTTCAGCGGCAGGGTGTAGAGCGCCTCGTTCGTCAGCAGCGTCGCCGGGAGCGTGATGGCGTTCCACTTGCCGACGTACTCCATGAAGAAGACGGTCGCCAGTCCGGGCAGCGAGATGGGCAGGAAAATGCCCGCGAAAATGCGCATTTCCGACGCGCCGTCGATACGCGCGGACTCGGCGAGCGTGTAGGAGATCGTCTCGAAATAGTTGCGCATCAACAGGATGCTGAAGCCCGACACCAGCCCGTTGACGATCAGCCCGCCGTAACTGTTGAGCAGGCGCAGGCTTCGGTTGAGCTGATATATGGAAATCAGTGTCAAATCGCCGGGGATCATCATCGTCAGCAGCACGAAGGAGGTGATCAGCTTGCGGAACGGCAGCTCGCGCTGGATGAGCACGTACCCCGCGATGGACGAGAGCAGCACCTGCGTCACCGTGCCGACCGTCGTGACGAGCAGGGAGTTGAGGAACGGCCGCCCGAGCTTGCTGACCCGGAACACGTAGTCAAACCCCTCGACGCTGAACGCACGCCACCACAGGATGAACCCCGAGCGCGAGGAATCCAGCGTGGTCGAGGTGGCGACGACCAGCACGTTCCACATCGGCAGCACCATGATCACGCCCACGACCAGCAGGAAAAGCCACATCACGCCTTTTTGCGGCCCCGTCAATTCGCTTTTGTAGCCGGTTGTCGCCCGCGCCATACGCTTTCCTCCCCTCAATCCAAACGGTCGTAGCCCACGACCTTGCGCACCGCGAAAGTGATGAGCATGGTCGCCGCCAGCACGACGCACGCCGCCGCCGACGCGGGGCCGACCTTGAACTGCACGATGCCGTCGTTGTAAATCAGGTACAGCAGGTTGCGCACCTTGTCCAATATACTCGAGTTCTGCATGACGTAGATCTGGTCGAAGTTGCGCAGCATACCCATCACGCCCAGCACGACGACCACCTTGACCGTGGAGAGGATGGCGGGCAGCGTGATGCTGCGGATCTGCTGCATGCGCGAAGCGCCGTCGATGGCGGCGGCTTCGTATATCGTCGGGTCGATGGACACGATCGCCGCCAGAAACAGCGCGGCGGTGTAGCCCGCGCCCTTCCACGCGCCGGTAAAAATCATGATGCCCTGCGCCATGGCGCTCTCCGACATGAACACGATCTTGCGGAAGCCCGACCCAAGGATGGACGACAGGATGCCGTTGAGCATGCCCGAAGGGTCGAGAATGGTGATCCACATTGAGCCAACGACCGACCACGACAGGAGGTTGGGGATGTACGTGACCGTCTGGAAGAAAGAGCGCGACGATCTATGCCGCAGCTCGGCAATGCCCAGCGCCAGCAGGATCGCCCAGACGAACTGTAGCGCGAACGTGCCCGCGCCCACGATCAGCGTATTGAGGAACGCCTGCGAGTACACAGGGCTGGAGAAGACGAGCTTGTAGTTGGACAGTCCGGCATAGGTCGCGCCGCCGAGCAGGCGGATGTTCAGGAAGCTGTTGTACACGCCCAGCGCCATCGGGTAGTACGAAAACACGATAAAGTAAACAAGCACCGGCAGCAGCATGACATAGATGAAGCGATACTGCCGAAGCCTGCCCGCAAGCCGTCTGCGCGCCAGTTTTTTCGCCGATACGGTGGACATGCCGTTCCCTCCCCGCGTATGGAGGAAGGGGCCGAGGAGGGCTTTCCCCGCCGCGGCCCCTTCGGATTGATAGTGCGTGATTACCGGTCGCAAACGCCCATCGAAATCAGTTCCTTGGTCATGCTGGCGAGCCCGTCGTCCACGGAGACTTCGCCCTTGATCATGCTGATCGCCCATTTGCCTACGATGGCTTTATAGTCGTTCTCGTTGGGGATGATGGGCTCGATGGAAGCGTAGTCGATGTAGGTCAAGCCTTCGCCAAGACCGAGGTTCAGCCCGATGGGATTGACGAAGCCAATCATGATCGGCACGGGCGCGCCGTGGTCCATGCTGTGGGATTTGCCGACTTCGGTCAGCGCGTACGCGCCGTTTTCGTCCACGGTGTAGTCATGCCCCTTGACGCCCAGCGACAGCAGCTCGCCGCCCTCTTGCGTCGCGAAGTATTCCAGCACCTTGACCGCGCCCGCTACGTTCGGGGCGTTGACCGGCACGGCGAACAGGCTCGCGCCGCCCTTGCGCAGGGAATAGCCGCCGTCGGGCGTCATGCAGCCGGGAAGCGGAGCGATTTCATAATCGGCGACATCCACGCCGCCCGCCGCCGCGTTGCCGTTGTGCAGGCCGATCCACGCAGCCCAGTCCACACACACGGCGGTCTTCTGGGAAGCGGCGCTCATCTTGTTGCGCATGTCGGTGGTGGAGTTGACGAACGCGCCGGGGTCGAGCAGCCCTTCGTCATACAGCTTCTTGAACCACTCCCACACGGGCTTGGAGGCTTCGGAAGCGTAGGGCGCGTAGCGCTTGCCGTTCTCGTCCGTCCACACGCCGCCCTTGAGCCCGACAGCCGACATCCACACCTGCAGGTCCCAGTTCTGGCTGATGATGGTGTTGAGGGGGTAGAACTCCGGATCGTCCTTATAGAACTCCTTGAGCGCCTTGAACAGGTTGTAGTAGCCCTCCAGCGTCGGCTCGACCGCCTTGTAGTCGATGCCCGCCTTCGCCAGCATGGTCTTGTTCACGGCGACCATGATGTGCAATTCGCGCTTGTTGAAGCCGCCGTACACCTTGCCGTCGATGGTGATGTCCGCCCATTCCGAAGCGGGCACGTTGTTTTGCAGGATCTCGGACGCTTGGACATACTCGGTGATGTCCATGAGCGCGCCCTGCTGCTGGAGCATGAGGTAGCCCGCGTCGTTGACGTACACCAGGTCATACGCCTCGCCCGCGCCCAGCTTTTGCATGAGCAGGTTGCTGTAGTCGGACGCGGGACGCTCGACGATCACGTCCAGCCCCGTCGCCTCGCTCAGCGCCGCCGCCCAGAGCTTCATCTCGTCTTCGTCCTTGCCGCCCGTCACGTTTGCGAAAATCTTCACCGTGCCCGTCGCCTCGGTGAACGCCTGTTCCGCCAGCGCCGCGCAGCAGCCGGTCAGCAGACAGAGAATCAGCGTCAGTGTCACCAGTTTCTTCATTCCCGTAGCCTCCTTGATTGTTATTCCGCTTTCGGATGGCTTCATGTTAGCATATTGTTATAAGAGGGTCAATGTATATTTTATGGCAGGTTTCCGTCCATATGTCCCATGCTTTTTCAGCCGTTCAACGCCCCGATATGCAAGCGTAAGCTAGGAAAATCGCCCTTTCCGGCAGAATGAGCGAGGAATGGGACGATTTCATTAAATATGTTTTTCGGTTATATCGTTATGTTGTTATCCCCTGCCGAAAGAACGCGGGAATCGAAACGGCGGCTGCGGGCGCGCGCTGACCGGCGATCATCGGCAGCAGCAGATCGACCACCGCGCGCGCGATGGCTTTCTCGTCCTGCTTCATGTGCGTGAACACATAGCCGCGCGCCGCAAGCTCGTCCTCGTCGATGCAGCACGCCTTGAAATCCTTACCGATGGTAAGCCCCTCCTGCTCGGCGGCGATGTGCAAAAGCCGCCCGAGCGCGTACTCGGTGGCGATCACGCCGTCCGGCATGGGGTCTTGCTCCTTGAGGAAGCGGCGAATCCGGGCGAGGTATTCCTCGTCCTGCGTGGCGCTTGGCATGTTGCGCGTGCGCCTTGGCAGCACCCATTCCGCCGCGCAGAGCATCCCGGTCTCGCGCATCGCGCGGTAAAAGCCGTTCACGCGGTCGCTCAGCGACGTGGTGCTGGAAGGGTCGATGGTCAAGATGGCGGCGCTTTGGCAGCCGCGCTCCTGCATGTGCACGACCAGCCGGAAGACCGCGTCCGCGCCGTCTGTGCACACCGTACTCACCGGAAGCCCGTGCATGCGCTTGTCCACCAGCACGACCGGGAAGTTTTCCAGTATCAGCTTCAAAATCGTCAGGCTGTAGTAGGAATCGTGGCACGGCATGGTGATCAGCGCGACGATGCCCATGCTCATCAGCGCGTCGATCTCACGCGCCTCGCGCTCGGCGCTGCCGTAGGAAAAGCGCGTGAGCATGGTGTACCCCGCCTCGCCGAGCAGCACGTCCAGCTCGTAGAGCATGTCCAGCCCGAACGGCGACGAAACATGCTCCAGCACCAGCCCCACGAGCTTTTTGCGCGGGGCGTTCTGCGCCCCGGCGGCGTCCGGCGGGATGCTCGCGCGCACGAACGTGCCGCGCCCCTGCACGCGGTCGATCACGCCGTCCGCCTTGAGCAATTCGAGCGCCTTCTTGACCGTGATTTTGCTGACGTTGTGCGCGAGCGCGAGGTCGTCCTCGCAGTCGAGCTTGTCGCCCGGCGCGAGCACGCCGTTTTTGATGTCCTGCCGGATGCGCTCGTACACGTCCCGGTACAGGAACGCCCGCTTCTCTTTCTTCTCCATGCCGCGCCTCCCGCGATGTAATGGCGCTGACGCTTGCCGCCGTCAGTCCAGAAAGATGGGGTTCGTCCACGCGCGCCTGCCCTGCGCGTCCGTCACCACGGCGCGGATGTAGTTCGCGTCGCCGCCCTGCCGCACGTCAAAGCTCGCGCATTCCAGCGTATCGCTGCCCGGCTGCGGGCGCGCGATGCGGTACGGCACGCGCAGATGGCGCACCACGATCTCGCGGACGGGCGAGCACGCGACGTGCGCCACGCCGTTATCTACATAGAAATCATGGATGACGGGACCGGTGGAGGAATAGAAAGCGCCGCGCCGTAATGCGTCCAGAATGGCGGACGGTTCGTTCTCGCTGCTCACCATCACCCAGCCCTTGCAGTGCTGCGTCATCTCGTGCCCGTCGTCCGTCGCGACGCCGAAGATGCGCTGCCCCGACGCAAGCAGCTCGTCCCAGTAGGCGGCGTTCGCGTCCAGCCCGTTCTCCAGCGCGCAGCCCGAGTTCCAGATCTCCATCGCGAAGTTGCCGCGCAGCATGTCAAACTCGCGCGCCGGCGTGCCGCTCCATTCGGGATGGCAGTAGACCGTCAGGTTGCCGCGTTCATGCGCCCAGTCGAGCAGCTTCTGCGTGTCGCCTGGCGTGTCGTTCACGACGGAATCGAAGCGGTCGTCCTGCGCAAAACCGTTGCCCTGCTCCCGCGCAGCCCCGATGCACACGATGTGGTGACAATGCGTGCCCGCCCCCGGCAGCCCGCGATCCATCTCCATGCCGCCGAGCATCGTGATGCCGGGAACGCCGAAGCTGTCGTAATTGTAGTACCGATGATCCGTCAGCGCCATGAAATCGTAACCCTCGGAAACGTGCAGCGCGATGACCTGCTCCGGCGTTCCGCGCCCGTCCGAGCGCGTGGTATGGCAATGCAGCGCGCCCTTCAAATGCTTCTTTGCGTCCTCAAACGCGGCTTGTCTTTGCATGACCCATCGTCCTCCCTGCGCGCGCGGCGCGCAACGTTATGTATATCGGCATGCGTCCAGTATACGGTATGCCACATACAAAAACAATGGGATTCTCCGATTTTCACACGAAATTTTCAGGATGCCCGCGCCCCGTCTTGCATTTCCCATCCGCATGACATACAATGCTGTCGCCCGCCGCGCATGCGCGCGGACAACCGCCCGAACGAAAGAGAGAAGCGTATGACGACGACCGCCCTGTCAGGAAAGCAAAGACGCATCATCGCCGCGTGCATGTTCGTCTATACGACGGCATACCTCAATCGCCTGAACCTCTCGGCGGCGCTGCACGGCATCATGGAGGCGCTGACCATCACCGCCACGCAGGGCGGGCTGCTCCAGACGGCATTCGCCGTCGCATACGCTGCAGGACAGATCGTGAACGGCGCTATCAGCAACCGCGTCGATCCCGTGCGGCACGTCTTCATCGGCATCCTGTTTTCCGGCGTTTGCAACGTGCTGATGGGCGTGTGCGGGCAGTTCGCGCCGCTGCTTTGCCTGTGCGTGCTCAACGGTGCGTTCCAGTCCATGCTGTGGATTCCCGTCGTGCGGCTCATCGCGCTCAACTTCCCCGACCAAACGTCGCGGGAGAAGGCAAACCTCATCATTTCGATGACCATGATGTTCGGGCATCTGGGCGCGTGGGCGCTGTCGGGCTATATCGCCGGGTGGATCGGCTGGCGGTATGCGTTCATCGCGCCCGCCGCGCTCGTGCTCCCCGCCTGCGCCGTCGCGTTCTTGCTGTTCCGCCGCGCCGCGCCGCAAAGGAACGCGCCCATGCCCGCGAGCGTTCAAATAAAAACGCCGCGCAATCGCGCGGCGGGACAGTCGCTTTCGCTGTTTCTCGCTTCCGGGTTTATCCTGCTGCTGTTTGGCTGCGTGCTGTTCGGGTTTGTGCGCGACGGAATCGTTACTTGGCTTCCGTCGATTCTCGGCGGCATGAGCGGCGGCAACAGCGTGACCGCCACCTCGCTGTCGCTCATCATTCCCGTCGTCAACGCGGGCGGCATGTTCGGCGCGTACCTGCTGCAGCGCCGCATGCGCGTCCGCAACAGGCGGATGATCGCGTTTCTGCTGCTGCTTGGCGCGTGCCTGTGCGCGCCGCTCGCGACCTGCGGCGGCATGCTCGCGACCGCGCTGTTGACGGGCTGCTGCTGCGCGTGCTTGGCGGGGCTGGCGCCCATCCTGACGGCGCTCGTGCCGATGGAATACGACCGGGAAAACCTGATCGGGCTGACTGCCGGGCTGATCGACAGCCTCATCTACGTGGGTTCGGCGCTGGCGGGCGTATGCGCGGGGCTGCTGTACGAGCACGCGGGCGCGAACGCGCTGTTTGCGTGCTTCGCCGCCGCTGCGCTCGCCGCGTCCGCCGCCGCGTGGTTCTCCGGAAGGCTGTATGACAGCTATCAGAAGAAAGCGGTTACAGCACCATCAGCAGCGTCCCCGCGCCAATGAGCGCGCAGCCGATGATCGACTTGGTGGTGAACTGCTCGTGCAGAAACGCGAAAGCGAGCACTAGCGTGATGACGACGCTCAGCTTGTCGATCGGCACGACCTTCGACGCTTCGCCCAATTGCAGCGCCTTGTAATAACACAGCCAAGACGCGCCCGTGGCAAGCCCCGACAGGATGAGGAACAGCCAGCTTCTGTTGTTGATTTGCCCGATGCCCGACTGCGCGTTCGTCATAAACACCATGCCCCAGGACATCGCCAGCACGACGACCGTCCGAATCGCCGTCGCGAGGTTGGAGTTGACCCCCTCGATACCTACTTTGGCAAGGATGGACGTGAGCGCCGCAAAGACGGAAGACAGGAGCGCCAGAACCAGCCACATACGCCATGACCCCTTTTCACGATTCGTATGCGCCGCCCTCGGCGCATGTCGGCATTATATACCATTCGTGCTAGGGAAGCAAGGGCGCGAAAACGCCGAGCGCGGTCGGGCGAACGGGCGCGCCATAGAGCAGGATCTCGGGCGCGGCATAGGCGGTCGAGGACAGCGAAACGCCGTCGCGCGCGACCTCGACGGCGATTTGCGCGCCGCGGTATTGCAGCGTGAACCGGTAGCGCGTCCAGCCATCCGGGAGGACGGGGCGCAAAGACAGCGTGTCGCCGTCGGTACGCACGCCGCCAAAGCCGTACACAATGTTCATCCAGCTCGCGGCGATGGCGGTCAGGTGCAGCCCCTCGCGCGTGTTGCGGTTGTAGTTGTCCAAGTCCAGCCGCGTGGCAAAGCCAAAAAAGTCGGTCGCCTGCGCCATGCGCCCGAGCTGCGCCGCGAGGATGGAATGCACCGACGGCGACAGGCTGCTTTCATGGATGCAGCGCGATTCGTAGTAATCAAAGTTCGCGGCGAGCTGCTCGCCCGTGAAATCACCGCTGTAGAGCAGCATGAACATCAAAACGTCTGGCTGCTTGATCATGTCGTTGCGGTACAGCCTGTCATACGCCCAGTGGTCGTACAGCGGGAACTCCGCAATCGGGATGTTCTTGACATCGACGTGCGGCAAATCGAAAAAGCCGTCGTGCTGCTCAAAGAGCAGCCGTTTTTCGTCATACGGAATGCGCATGCGCGCCGCCTTTTCAGCAAAATCGGCAAGCTCGGCGTCTGTTATCCCCGTTTTTTCCAGCAGCGCGGCATACGCGGCGGCGTCCCCGGCGCGCATGTCGGCAAGCACGGAAAGCGTGTAGGCAAACGTCCGCTTTGCCATGTAATTGGTGTAGGCGTTGTGGCTGACCATCATCTGGAACTCGTCGGGACCCATGACGCAGTAATAGCCGTACTCCCCCGTCTCCGGGCTGTACGCGCCGCGCGTCGCCAGCATGCGGCTGATTTCGACCAGCATTTCCGCGCCTTGGCGGTACAGAAAGTCAATGTCGCCCGTGACGCGCGCGTAATGCCAGATGCCGTAGGCGACGCCCGTGGACGCTTGTAATTGCAAATTCGCGTGCTGCCAGAGGTTGCAGCACTCGTGCCCCGAAATCGTGGCGATGGGATAAAACGCGCCCGCAAGGTCGAGCGCCTTGGCACGCTCGCGCGCCTCGGGCAGCGTATCATAGCGGAACTGCAGGATGTTGCGCGCCGCGCGCGGGTTGTTGAGCAGGTAAAACGGCAGGCAGTAGACCTCGGAATCCCAGAAAGCGTTGCCGCTGTACATCTCGCCCGTCAAGCCCTTCGCGCCGATGATCGCGCCGCGCTCGGCGGTGTGCAGCGTCTGGTGCATCTGGAAAATGCCGTAGCGCACGCCCTGCTGGTTCTCGTCGTCGCCTTCGATGAGGATATCGGATGCCGCCCACTGCCGCGCCCACCAGTCCGCAGATTCCTGCCGGAGCGCATCGTAGGAGAGCGCGCACAGGGAAGCGGCGGCTTGTCCGCACGCGGTCGCGAACGCGTTGTTGTCCGCATGATCGCGCCCGCACACCAGCGTCGCAAGCCGCGTCAGCGTACACGTTTCGCCCTCGGAGAGCGCTTTTGTATACCGTATCCCGACGCGCTTTTCCTCGACGAACGGCGCGCCGTCCGTCAGCCCCGAAAAATGCGCCGCCGCAAACAGCGATTGCCGCGAGCCGACCGTCGTTCCCAGTATCTGGCAACCATCGTCGTCCGCGCGCGCGTTCTCGCACGTCCAGTGGTTTTTGCCCGTGCTCATGTGCTTTTGCGAGAAGTCCAGCCCGGGCGAGAGCGCGACCTCCGCGTTCCCGCGCAGCGCCTCCACGCGCAGCCTTTGTCCGCCGATTTGCGGGCGCGGCATGGACAGGAAGCGTTCGAACGTCAGGCACACGGCGGTTTCCGCGTCGACATGCCAGACGAATTCGCGCGTCAAAACGCCCGTCCGCAAATCGAGCGCGCGCGTGAAGCCCTCGATGCGCGCGGCCGCGAGGTCGAGCGGCACGCCGTTGACGGCGACGGGCAGGTACACCCAGTCGACGCTGTTGGTCATCAATTCGATGAACGGCACCATGCTTTTGTACTGCGCGGGCGGCAGCATAATGCGCTCGTACAGCCCGCCCACATAGCTGCCCTGCAGCCGCGCGCCCGAGTACCCTTCCTCGAAATACCCGCGCAGCCCCATGTATTCATTGCCGAGGGAGAAGATGGATTCCGCGACCTCGCCGCGCGCCGGGTCAAACCCGCGCTCCACGACACGCCACGGCAAAACGTCAAAGTATCTGTCCGCTTGCTTGCTCATAGCCGCCTCTCATTCGATCGCGATGCCTTCCGCGAACGGAAGGATGGAAAACCGCCCGTCCTCGGGCGACAGCACGCGCGTGCCGTTGATCGTCAGGTTTTTGATCGTCACGTCCGAAATCGCGTGCGTTTCGTCAAAGCCCATCAGCCGCGAGGGCGGAAAACGCCCGGACAGCACGGCAACGTTCTCAAATAGAATATCGGAAATGCTGCCGCGCTCGTCGCTCTGGGAAAACACGCTGTCGGCGATCGTCAAATCGATGAGGAAGCCCTCGCGCGCCGCGTCGCCGCCGCCCATTTGCGCGTCCTCGACCACGATATCCCTGTATACGATGCCGTGCACATGCGCCTGATCGCCGTTGTGGATGCTCAAAACGGGCTTGTGGAAGTTGTGCAGCACGGTGATGCGCTCGAACGTCACGTCCAGAATCTCCGGTCCGCGCGTTTCGTAGCCGATCTCGCAGCTCTGCGCGAGGTCCGTCCAAACCGTGATATCGCGGAAGGTGATATCTCGGCTCGTGCCCTGCCCGTAGTTCTTGACGACGAGCGAATCGTCCCAGCTCCTGACGAAGCAGTCCTCCGCCAGATACCCTTGGCAGCTCTGCGCCGTGAAGCCGTCGCCGTTGGGGCGCGCGGAGATGATCTTGACGTTCTGAATATGCACGTTCTGGCACGCAAAGGTGTTGACCGTCCAGCCGGCAGGGTCGAGGATGGTCACGCCCTCGATGTCCACATTTTTGCAGAGGTTGAAATCAATGGGCACCATGCGCTGCGTCCAGCGGTCGTACACGCTGCCGTCGATGATGCCGCGCCCGTACACGCGGATGTTTTCGGCTTTGTCCGCGACGATTTTGGAGCGCAGCACGCAGCCGCCCGCGAGGTACACGCTCTGCCCCGACCGCAGCCGCACGACGGGCAGCGTGTGTACGCCGGGACCGAAATAGCGCACGTTCTCGTCGCCTTGCGCGGGAACGTCCGTCTCGGGCGCGCACGCGAACAGGTGCAGCGCGCGGCGCGTCTGCCCGTCGAACTCGACGGTGAGCAGCGCGGGCGCGTCCAGCGTGAACCGCGCCACGCCGTTTTCCACGGTCGGCGTGATGCCCAGCGACAGCGGGCGCACGACAACGCTCCCGATGCCCTCGCGGTGAATCTCCACCGTCACCGCGCCCGTGAAGTCAAACAGCGCGACGGGCGTTTGGTCAAGCGTCGGGTATTCGGTATACGCGCGGTTGTTGTTGACCGCCGTTTCGAGCACGGCGATCGCCGCGCCGTCGACATACACCGCGGTATCGGCGCTGACGCGCGCGCCCTCGGGCGCTTGCCAATGCGCGATCTCCGCGAGCGCGCAGGGCATGAGCGCGAGCGACACAAGCAGTGATAGCAGCATTCTGCGCATGGCGTTCCTCCTATGGAAAACGCGGGCGGGGTGGCGATGAAGCCGCGCCCGCCCGCGTGGTCAAGTCAAACGGTTGGTTTACTTGGAACGATTGTACGCGTCCATGCGGATTTCGATGAAGCGGTCAAGCTCCATGGTTTTGAGCTGCTCGATGTACGCGTCCCATTCTTCCTCGACGCCGCCCTCGCTGATCCACTTGGCGCGCATCATCTGGCAGTAGCCGCTGATGTCGGTCGCCAGCAGCGCGAGCTCGTCGTTTTCTTCGAGCGTGTACTTGAGCGCCGGGAAGGGCTTGGTCACGTAGTCCGCCGCCATCTTGGCGATCTCGAGCTTGAAGCCGTCGCCAGCCGTCGGGTCAAGCAGCAGCTTGTCGTTGAAGCCCGGCTCGACGAACTTAGGACCGAAGTCGCGCAGGCTCTGCTCCCAGTACCACGCGTCGGCGCTGATGCCCTCGGGCGGGTTGTTGAGGGCATACGTGCCGTCCTCGTTCTTGGTGATGACCGTGCCGATCGCGCCCCAGAAGTTCTGGATGGAGGCTTCGCTGGTGTAGAATTCGTCCAGCCACTTGGCAGCCATTTCGACGTTCTGGCACTGGGTCGTGATGTGCGCCTCATTGTTCATGATGGCGAAGATGCCGTCCGGGTCGCCCGAGCAGTACGCGTTGCCTTCCATGTCCTTGATGGGCGGGATGGCGACATACTGGCTCGACCATTGTCCGAACACCGCGTCGGGCGTCCACTGGTAGCTCATGCCGACCAGCGGCACTTCCTCGTTGATCCACTTGCTGGTGAGCATGCTCCAGTCCTGCGTGAAGATTTCTTCGTCGATGACGCCCAGCTCGTACAGTTCGCGCGTCCACTGGATGCCAGCCTTGTAGCCTTCGCTGGTCGGCCAGAAGAAGGGTTCGCCGTCGGTGATCGCCATGAGCGTTTCGTTGATATCGGTCACACCGAAGGGGCTGAACCAGTCGGAGGGCACGTCGCCGTTGTGGCTGAAGGGGATCTCATCGGCCTTGCCGTTGCCGTTGGGGTCGCCTTCCTTGAACTTCACCATGACGTTCTTGAGCTCTTCGATGTTGGTCGGGATTTCCAGGTTGAGCGCGTCGAGCCACGCCTTGTTGATGATGAGCTGGTTGCGCACCGTCGGGCGCGCGGGCTGGATCTTGGAGAAGGAGTACATCGTGCCGTCCACTTCGGTGACGATGTTCTTCATCGCCGGAATCGTCTCCAGCGCGTGCTTATAGTTGGGCATATCTTCCTTGGCGATAAACT
>CAZEIC010000003.1:32869-55598 GCA_964512175.1 uncultured Oscillospiraceae bacterium
ATAGTTGGGCATGTACTTGTCCACAACGTCGGTCAGCTCCAAGAAATACGCGCGGTTGGCGGTCACGTCGCCGTCGCGGATGGTCTGGTTGCCGATGAAGATGTCGGGCAGCTTGCCGCCGGCAAGCAGAATGCCGCGCTGCTCTTCCCAGTCGTTGCTGGAGACGACCTGCCAGTTGATTTTCACGCCCAGCTTGGCTTCGGTGTCCTTGAGCCACTGGTTGGCGGTGAAGGTGTCGCCATGATCGCCCCAGCGCATCGTCAGGACGGTCAGCTCCACGGGCGCTTCGGCGAACGCCGGCAGCGCCAGCAGCATGGACAGGCAGAGCATCAGGCACAGGAAACGGGTCTTGGATTTCATGGGATCACTCCTTTTCATTATTGGGAACATAGTATATCGAAGCGCCCGAAAGCGCGATTCGATTCGTTATCCCTTGACCGCGCCGATCATCACGCCCTGCGCGAAATACTTCTGGATGAACGGATAGAAGCACAAGATCGGCAGCGTGGACACGATGATGGAGGTATACCGCAAAAGGTTTGCCTTGCGCACCGCCTCCAGCGCCGCCTCGCCCGTCGTCACCGCGAACAGGCGCTGGTTGGTGATGAGGATGTTGCGCAGAACGAGCTGCAGCGGCTGGCGCTCGGCGTCGCGCAGGTAGATAAGCGCGTTGAAGTAGCTGTTCCAGTGCCCGATCGCCGTCCACAGCGCGACGACCGCGATGATCGCCTTGGACAGCGGCAGCACGATTTGGAAGAAGAAGCGGAGGTTGTTGCAGCCGTCCACCTGCGCCGCGTCCCAAAGGTCGGGCGGGAGGCTGCTTTCAAAGAACGTGCGCGCCACGATGATGTTATAGATCGAAATCGAGAACGGCAGCACCATGACCCAGAACGTGTTATACAGCCCCACCTTCTGCACGACCAGGAACGTCGGCACAAGCCCGCCGGAAAAGAACATGACGATCAGGAAGAACACATTCAGCACGCGCCTGCCAAATAGGTCGCGCCGCGAGAGCGCGTAGGCGGCGGGGATGTTGAAGCAAAGCCCGATGACCGTACCCGCGACGGTGTAGAAGATGGTGTTCTTATAGCCCGTCCAAAGCTGCGGCGCTTCCAGCAGCGCGCGGTAGCCCTCCAGCGTCCAGCCGTCCGGCCAGAGCACGACGCGCCCGTTGGCGACGGCGGTCGGGTTGGAGAAAGAGGCGATGATGATGAAATACAGCGGGTAGATGATGATGACGAGAATGACCGCCGCCAGCAGGTAGGTGACGATGTCGAACGCCCGGTCGGAGCGCCCGCGTGCGATCTTGGCATGATGCGCGTGCATGGTCGTCGCCTCCTTTACCACAAGCTGTTTTCGCTCAAGCGAGCGGAAACCTGATTGACAATTACCAGCAGCGTCACGTTCACCATGGTATTGAACAGGTTGATGGCGGTCGAATAGCTGTACTGCGTGTGCGTGATGCCGATTTTGTAGACGTAGGTCGAGATGACCTCGCTGTTGGCAAGGTTCAAATTGTTCTGCATCATGTACACCTTTTCAAACCCAAGGTTCATCACCTGCCCGGCGTTCATGATGAGCAAAATCACGGCGGTCGGCAGGATCATCGGGAAGTCAATATACCGGATCTTTTGCAGGCGGCTCGCGCCGTCCACCGTCGCCGCCTCGTAGAGCGTGGGATCGACCGCCGCGAGCGCCGCGATATAGATGATGGAATTCCAGCCCATGTGCTGCCACACGTCCGACCAGACGTAGATGCTCGCGAAGGCGTTCTTGTCGCCCATGATGTTGGGCGCTTCCGCGCCAAACAGCCCGTACAACGTGCCGATCAGCCCGGAGGACGGCGACAGCCAGATCAGCAGCAGCCCGACCATGACGACCGTCGAAATGAAGTGCGGCAGGTAAATGACCGTCTGGAAGAAGCGCTTGAACTTGCGCGCCTGCATCTGGTTGATGCCCATCGCCAGCAGGATGGGGATGGGAAAGCCCGCCACGAGCGTGTACAGGCTGATGGTCAGCGTGTTGCGGACGGTGTTGACGAACTGATAGCTGTTGAAGAACTTGAGGAAATGCTTGTAAAACGGCGCCGCCCACGGGCTGCCCTCGATGCCCAGCGGCGCGGAGAAGTTCTTGAAGGCGATGGTGATGCCGTACATCGGCCAGTACGCGAACAGCACGACCAGCACGACGGCGGGCAGCAGCAGCAAATACAGCCCGGCATTGCGCCGGATGCGCCGAAGCGCGCGCGAAAACGCCGTCTGCGATGGGATGGATGCCGCGCCCGCCTTCATCACGTCAAGCCCCTTTCATGGCGTGTTGGAAAGAGTTACCGCTAACCTCGCTGAAACGATACCACGAACTGTACAAATTGTCAATATGCTTTTCAACAAAACTGGAAAATCTTTTTTGATGGTCAAAAAGGGCTTGAAAAAATACAGGCATTCCTGTATACTGTGGTCGAACGCGAACGCTGTCGATTGGAAAGAAACGGTTAGCGTTCACGCACAGATAAACGCTTTTTCCGGTCAGGAGGCATACCGATGGTAACGCTCAAGGACATCGCCAAGCTCGCGGGCGTGAGCACCATGACGGTTTCGCGCGTGGTCAACGGGGAGCGCGGGCGCGCGTCGGAGGAGACCGTCGCGCGCGTGCAGCGCATCGTCAAGGAGTGCGGCTATGTGCCCAATTCCTCGGCGCGCAGCCTCGCGAGCAAGACCACGCGGCTCATCGCCATCATCGTGCAGGGCGAGGAGCAGGCGCTGGAATATCCCTACAACGCCGCGATGGTGGGCTACCTGTGCCGATATGTGCAAAAAAACGGCTATTCGCCGCTGCTGTATTACGTCAACGATTACCGCGACATCGCCCAGCGCCTGCGCACATGGAACGTGGACGGCGCGGTGTTTCTGGGAATGTTCGACGAGGACATGCGCAACATTCAGGAAGACAACCGCGTGCCGATGGTGTTCACCGATTCCTACAGCAAAATGCGGCAGGTGACGAACGTCGGCATCGACGACTACAAGGGCGGCGAGCTGGCGGCGCGCCACCTCATTGACATGGGGCACCGCGAAATCGCCTTCCTAGGCACGTCCACCGAGCGCTCGACCATCGTGCGCAAGCGCTTTTTCGGCATGCGCGACACGCTGGAGCGCGCCGGGCTTTCGCTGCCCGCCGAGCGCCAGATCTTCACCGAGGACTTTGAAGCGCCCGTCCGCGCGCTGATGCAGAGCGACCCGCGCCCGACGGCGTTCTTCGTGACCGCCGATATCGACGCGCTGCGCCTGATCAACGCGCTGCGCGACATGGGCTTTGATATCCCGCGCGATCTCTCCGTCGTGGGCTTTGACGACCTGTTTTTCAGCGAACTGGTCACGCCGCGGCTGACGACCGTCGCGCAGGACATTCACCGCAAGGCGCAGATCGCCGTCGAGGTGCTGCTGCGGCACATCCAAAACGAAGACATCCCCGCCGAGAACATCGTCCTGGACGTGACGCTCGTAGCGCGGGACTCCGTGCGGAAGCCGGCGCGGTAACGAATAGTTTCACAAAGCGAGCAATGCTTCGACAAGCCCGCGCGCGGGCGGACGGAATACCGCAAACAATAAAGATACAACCTTTCACGAAACGGCAAAACATGACAATATTATAATGTAGAAACGCCACCGATTTCCACGTCTTGGCAGATGGGCGTCGCTTGAAAACGGCTGCGAAAACGCTGCAGGGCAGTGTTTATCGGAAAGTTTTTCTTGCGCCAGTTTCCATAGAATGGTATACTGTATGCACCATTCGCGTGAGAGGCAAGCTCTCCGAATCGTTTGCATCGTTTTGTCATGATGTCCGAGCGCAAGGAGGTCTCCATTTATGAAACGTACAGGTTTATTCACGTTGATACTTCTGGTTGTTCTCGCGATCTTCGCATTCCCCGCCTCGGCGGAATCGCCCGATCTTTCGCTGTACAGCGCGGGCGATATCGAATGCGTCAATGCGCTGATAGCCAGCAACAACCTTGCGGAGACGCAGAACGCGCCGGACGAATGGCAGCACTTCATCATGTGGGACATGAGCGGCGAGCCGTACCGCATCGCCGAGATGCACATCGGCGAACGCGGCGTCACGGGCGATATCGATTTGCGCGCGCTGGACGCGCTCACGGTATTGAACGCCGACAATAACCAAATCGCCAGCCTGAACGTCAGCGGCATGCCGGCGCTCCGGTCGCTGAACGTCAGTTCCAACCCGGGCATCGCGCTGGACGTTCGCAACTGCGCCGCGCTCGAACGTTTGGACATCACCAATTCGGGCGAGAGCATGCCCGACTTGACGGGGCTGGACGCGCTGCGCGCCATCGAAATGTACGACTGGTACACGATCACCGAAATCAGCCTTGGCGGACGCACGTTCACCGTAAGCAGCACGGAAGGCGGCGGCGCGTACATCAACAGCGTGAACCTCGACGCGAACACGATCGACATCGACACATGGACGAACGAAGGCTACACGTTCGTCGGCTGGACGGGCGTCGGCGAAGACGACAGACTGCGCCAGTGGCTGCTCGCGCACCTTCCCGAAAGCGGCGATTATCACGCGGAAGCGGTCTACCGCAAAAACGACGATGTCCCCTACGACCCCTCGCAAGTCAGCGCGGTGCTGGACCTGCCCGCGCACGTCAAGTCGGCGCTCGGCGAGATCGACGAAAACGCCCCCGCGTCGTGGGGCTTCGCCGGGTGGTCGGTCGACCCCGACGCGAAGCAGCAGGTCATCACGTATCTTTCCTGCAACGATCTGGGGATTGCGGGCGACGTTGACATGACCGCCTTTGCGCATCTGCGTTCTCTGAACCTATCGGGGAACGCCGTCGAATCGCTCGACCTTTCCGGGCTTGCGCATTTGGCATACCTGGAAGTCAACAACAATCCCTCGCTGACGAGCCTGACGATCACAGGCTGTGCCGCGCTGGAAGACCTACAGCTGAACGCGACCGCCGTCGAGGCGCTCGATCTCGCGGGCATCGACAGGATTCGGAGCATCGGCAGCGACGGTTCAACGCTGAAAACCCTCGCGCTTGCGGACGGCACGACGTTCTCGCTGGACTGCGGCGCGAACGGCGCGGCGAACATACAGTATGTCGACGCGATCAACGCCTACGTCGGTCTGCACGCCGAGGGAAACGACGGTTACGCGTTCTCCGAATGGCAGGACATCCCAGACGAAGACTGCTTTACCGACCCGAACTACGGCTTCTCCTATGAATCCGGCAGTCAATACGCCATCCGCGCGAGCTTCGACGTTATCGGCGCGTACTACGCGCCCGACGTGGCGCTCGTCAACGCCCTGATTGCAAACAACGGATTGGGCGCGGATGCCGACACGCCCCAAAACTGGGGCTTCGCGGAATGGGAAGACCGAAACGGCATCCAGTACCTGATCGCGCTGCATCTGGAGGGCTGGGGGCTGCAGGGCGACGTTAGCCTGACCGACTGTAAGACGCTCGGTTATGTCAACTTCAACGCGAACCAGATCACCTCTCTCGCGCTGAACGGCTGCAACAACCTCAACGGTCTGGAAGCGCACGGCAACCCGCTCGCGACGTTCACGGTCTCACGGTGCGATATGCTGGAATCGCTGGAAGTCAGCGACACGCAGCTGGACGCGCTGCCGCTGGACGCGCTGCCGAACCTGCGGGTTTTGAGCTGCGCGCGCTCGCTGGTCGCGTCGATCGACTTGGGCAACAATCCGGAACTGCGCGAATTGTACTGCGAAAACACGCCCGTCGCGCGTCTGGACGCGTCCGCCGCGTATGCGCTGGAAGCGCTGAATATACACGGCTGCACAGCGCTTCGGGAGCTTCTGCTGCCCGGGCGCTCGCTGGCGCTGCCGGAGAGCGAAAACGGCACGGTCCGTCTGGCGAACTACGAAGTGCCGGGCAGCCGCTTTCAGGTCATCGCAACGGCGAACGCGGGATGGCATTTCGACCACTGGGAGGGCGCGGCGTTCGACAATGGTTCGCACGCCGAAACGTGGGGCGATCTCGCGGAGGGCGTGCAGGAGATCACCGCGGTGTTTACCGAGGGCGCGCCGGACATCGGCAATTACAACCCCGCCGACGTCGCGGTGATCGACGGCATGATCGCGCGGAACGTGCTGGACAACGCGCCCAGCAGCCCGAGTTCTTGGGATGGCTTCATCGACTGGCGCTGGGAAAACGATATCGGATACGTCGAGGGCATCCGGCTCAACGGCTGCGGCTTGTCGGGCGACGTTGACCTGCAAGGGCTCGAATACCTCCGCTGGCTGGAAATCGGCAACAACCTGATCACCGGGCTGAACGTCGGCGGGTTGACGCTGCTGGAGAACCTGCAGGCGCATAACAATCGGCTGACGGCGCTTGATTTGACCGACTGCGCGCTGCTGACGTCGCTCAACCTCAACGATAACCCGCTGGTCGGGCTGGACGTAAGCAATCAAGACAATCTGATGGACCTGTCCGTCTCAGGCTGCGGCATCGACAGCGTAACGTTCGCGGGGCGCGCGTTCACCGCGCAGTCCGGCGAGGGCGGCGAAGCCGATATCCGTTACATCAATCTGTACGACAACACGATCGAATTGAGCGCGTTCGCATACTACGGCTACGCGTTCTCCGGCTGGACAGGGCTGGCGGATGGCGCGGACGTGTATTATACCAACATCATCGCCACGCTGCCCGAGTCCGGTGATTTCACCGCGACGGCGGCTTTCGTCCCGACGAGCGACCGGACATACTCCGAAGGCGACATCGCGGCGATGGCGACGTTCGCCGCCTCCATCGGCTGGACGGACGAGCAAATCGACCTGACGAACCCCGATAGCTGGGTTTCGTTCGTCGATTGGACATACGACGAGGGCGAAGACGCGCTGGTCGTCACCGGGCTGCATCTATATTTTAGAAGCGACGTGCGCGGAGGCGCGAACGTGTCCGGATTCAAGCACCTGCGCGAAATGAACATCGTGGGCTGCAAGCTGACCTCGGTCGACGCGGTTTCGCTGGACAAGCTCACGACCGTCCGGCTGCACGAAACCCCGTCGCTCACGTATGTCCATTTCACTGGCAGCGACGCGTTCGAAGCGCTGAACATCAACGACAGCGCCATTGCCGATCTCGATCTGTCGGGCTTTTCGCGCTTCCGCTACCTCGACGCGTACAATTCCGCGCTGACGAGTTTCCAGTGGCCGACGGGCAGCGTCGCTGTGACGGCGGGCGAGAACGGCAAGGTCAATATCCAGCATGTCAACGGGAACGGGTATGTGATGGTTCACGCCGAACCCTACGAAAACTACGCGTTGAGCGCGTGGGAACACTTGCCCGACGTCAACCGCGCCTTTGACCGGGACGTGGACTTCCAAGCCGAGAACGGCGCGTCGTATAATTTCAACGCCGAATTCACCGCGCGCGATTCGTACTACGCGCCCGACGTGGCGTACATCAACGGCATGATCGCGCGCAACGGGCTGGGCGCGGAAGCAAACGCTCCGCAAGACTGGGGCTTCGCGGAATGGGAAGAGCGCGACAGCGTTCAGCACCTGATCGCGCTGCGTCTGGAAGGCTGGGGGCTGCAAGGCAACATCGATCTATACGGCTGCGTCATGCTCCGCGAGCTGGATTTGGACGCAAACCAGATCTCATTCCTCATCGTCGCCGACTGCGTCAGCCTCGGCGTTCTGGAAATCAATGACAACCCGATCAGCACGCTCATGCTCAGCAACAACGAATCGCTTTCGCGTCTGGAGATCCGCAACACGGGCATCACGGCGCTGTCGCTGGACGCGGCGCCGCATCTGGAATACCTGTACTGCGAACGCTCGTCGCTCATGACGCTCGATTTGAGCGGCAACCCCGATCTGCGGGATTTGTGCTGCGACAACACGTCCATCTCGCGGCTGGACGTTTCCAATGCCACGGCGCTGGAGGCGCTGAACATGCACGGCTGCATCATGCTCCGGGAGCTTCGCCTGCCGGGGCGGTCGCTGACGCTGGAAGCGAGCGAGAACGGCAGCATCCGTCTGGCGGAGTTCAACCTGTGGGATTACCGCTACCGGGTCATCGCGACCCCGAGCTGGGGCTATCGCTTCGACCTCTGGGACGGCACGGCGTTTGACGATGCCAACCGCGCGGATACGTGGTGTACGCTCGAGGACGGACAGGATATCACGGTACGGGCGACGTTTACAGCTGGCGAGGCGGACATCGGTGATTATAACCGGAACGACGTCGAGGCGATCAACTGGCTGATCGCGCACAACGGCTTGAACAAAGAGCCCAACAAGCCCGACGACTGGGGCGATATTGTCGGCTGGGTATGGGATGGGGACACGATGTATGTCGAGCGCCTCAGCATCGGCGGTCAAGGGCTGACGGGGTATGCCGATATGTCGGCGTTCTCCCACCTCCGCTGGCTGGAAATCGGCAACAACTGGATACAAGGGCTGGAAATCAGCGGGCTGACGCTGCTGGAAAGCATCAGCGCAGAAAACAACGCGCTGACCGCCGTCAACCTGAGCGACTGCGCGCTGCTGGAAACGCTCAACTTAGGCGATAACCCGTTGAGCGAACTGGATTTGAGCAATCTAAACGCGCTGAAGGAGCTGTACATTTCGGGCTGCGGGTTCAGCGAGGCAACGTTCGCGGGGCGCACGTTCGCCGCGCGGTTCGGAGAGGGCGGCGAGGCGAGGATCAACTGGATCAACCTGCGTCAAAACCGAATCGAAATGAGCGCCTACGCGTACGGGGATTACGCGTTCTCCGGCTGGGACGGTCTGCCAGACGGCGCGGACGCGTATTACAGCAACGTCGTTTCGACGCTGCCGGAGTCCGGCGATTTCATCGCGACGGCGAACTTTACCGCAAAGAACGAGCTGACCTATTTCGCCGAAGACATCGCGGCGATGGAAACGTTTGCCAATTCGGTCGGCTGGACGAGCGATCACATCGACCTTGGCGACCCGGCGTCCTGGGGCTGCGAATGGACATATGACCAGAGCGTGGGCGCGCTGGTCGTCACCGGGCTCAGCCAGTACTATCGGGAGGATATGGGCGGCGAGGCGGACGTGACCGGGTTCAAGCACCTGCGGGAACTGAACCTCGTGCACTGCAACCTGACCTCGGTCGTGGCAAGCGGGCTGGACAAGCTCGTGACCGTCCGACTCTTTGAGACCCCGACGCTCGAGTTTGTCAATTTCACGGGCTGCGCGGCGCTCGAAGCGTTGAGCGTCAACGACAGCGCCATTCAGGAGATCGACCTGTCGGACTTCCCGCGCTTCCGCTACCTCGACGCGTACAATTCCGCGCTGACGAGCTTCCGGTGGCCGACGGGCTATGTCGCGCTGACGGCGAGCGAAAACGGCGCGGTGAACATACAGTACGTCAACGCGGAAGGGTATGTCGTGATTCGTGCCGTACCCAATGAAAACTACACGCTGAGCGCGTGGAACGGTTTACCCGACGCCAGCCGCGCCTTCGAGCGCGAACTGGATTTCAATGCCGAACCGAACGCCGAGTACGCCCTGCGCGCCGATTTCGTCGCGTGCGGTTCCTACTACGCGCCCGACGTGGCGCTCGTCAACGCCCTGATTGCAAACAACGGTCTGGGCGCGGGCGCCGACGACCCGGATAACTGGGGATGGTTCTCTCAATGGGGCAACTACGACGACGTTTGGCATCTGCAAGCGCTGCATCTGGACGGCAGCGGGCTGACAGGCGCGGTCGACGTAAGCGGCTGCGCGACGCTCAACGAACTCTATGTGAGCACGAACCAGATCACGTCGCTGGACGTCGGCGGCTGTACGAACCTCGCCATTATCAGAATCAACGAGAACCCGATCACGGCGTTCGCGTTCACCCAAAACGATCAGCTATGGGAGTTGAGCGTCCGCGACACGCCGCTTCTGACCGACTTGACGCTGCATTCGCTGCCGAACCTGAAAATCCTGTCCTGCGAGCGTTCGGGGCTGACGGCGCTCGACCTGACCGGCAACCCGGCGCTGCGCGAGGTACGCTGCGATACCACGCCCATCACGCTGCTGGACGCGTCTTCCGCAGAGTCGCTGGAAACGCTGAGCATGGGCGGCTGCTTCATGCTCCGGGAGCTTCGCCTGCACGACCGTTCTCTGACGCTTGTCGACCCGCCGGACGGCAGCGGCTCCGTCCGGCTGTCAAAATATGAACAAGCTTCCCGCTCCTTCAACGCCATCGCGTCTGCAAGCGACGGCTACCATTTCGAGCGCTGGGAGGGCGAGACGATCAGCGACACATCCAATGTCTGGTGCTGGGGCGAGCTGACCGAGGGCGATCACGTCATTACGGCGGTGTTCGCCGAGGGCGCGCCGGAAATCTCGAATTTCAATGCGGCGGACGTCGCGGTCGTCGACAGGCTGATCGCGCGGCACGGCTTGAACCTGCAACCCAGCAATCCCTACACCTGGTACGAACGCGTTGACTGGAGATCGGAAGAAAACGTCTGGTACATTGAGACCCTCCGACTCGGCAATCAGGAACTGATGGGCGATATCGACCTGCAAGGGCTTTCGTACCTCCGGTCGCTGGAAATCGGCGATAACCCGATCACAGGGCTGAACATCCGCGGGCTGACGCGGCTGGAAAGGCTGCAGGCATGGGGCACGCGGCTGACGGAAATCGACCTGCAAGACAACACGGCGCTCAACGCGCTCCACCTCGACGGCAGTCCGATACGCTCGCTGGATTTGAGCGCCCAGAACGAGCTGAAATCGCTGTACATCTCCGGCTGCGGCTTTAACAGCGTCTCGTTCGCGGGGCGCACGTTCACAGCGCTGCAAGGCGAAGGCGGCGACGCGACGATCGTCAATATCGATTTGAACATGAACCGCATCGAAATGTACGCCGCGCCCCACGGCGGCTACGCGTTCTCGGGATGGACCGGGCTTGCCGAAGGCGCGGACGGTCAAAACGGCCACCTGTTCGCCACGCTGCCCGAAACGGGCGATTTCACCGCCACGGCGAACTTCGTTCCGGCGGAAGGGCTGCCCCGCCTCGCCGACGACGTGACCGCGATGGCGACGTTCGCAAGCTCGATCGGCTGGACGAGCGACAACATCGACTTCAGCGACCCGGGGAGCTGGGAATGGTTCACGGATTGGACATACGATCAGGGCAGCGACGCGCTGGTCGTCACCAGCATCAATCTGGACGGGCAGGGAAGCGTGCAAGGCGACGCAGACGTGTCCGGGTTCAAGCATCTGCGGGCGCTGACTATGCCCAACTGCCAGCTGACATCGGTCAACGCAAACGGGCTGGACAAGCTCGCGAACGTCTGGCTGCAGGGGATGCCGACGCTCCGGAGCGTCGATATCACAGGCTGTACGGCGCTTGAAACGATGACCATCAGCGACAGCGGCATTACAGCGCTCGATCTGTCGGGCTGCGCGAACTTCCTGTACATCGACGCTTACAATTCCGCGCTGACGCGCTTTACGTGGCGCTCGGGCAACATCGCGCTGACGGCAAGCGAGAACGGCGCGGCGAATATCGAGCACGTGAACCGGGACGGTCATGTCGATTTGCGCGCCCAAGCCAACGAAAACTACGTCTTGAGCGCGTGGGAAGGGCTGCCGCCGGACAACGACCTCGTCTTTGAGCCGAACGCGGGCTTCGATGCGGAACAAGGCGTTGCATATAACATCCGCGCGAATTTCGACGCATTCAACGCGTACTACGCGCCCGACGTGGCGCTCGTCAACGCCCTGATCGAAAGCAACGGTCTGCGCGCCGTCAAAGACGCGCCGGAAAGCTGGGACTTCGCGGGATGGGATCCGGTAAACAATATTCAACATCTGCGCGAATTGTGGCTGGAAGACCGCGGGCTGACTGGCGACATCAGTTTCAACGGTCACAGGACGATCAACTACCTCAGCCTGAACAACAATCAAATCACGTCGCTCGACGTTCGCGGCTGCGTCAAGCTGGACTACCTGAGCACGGGCATGAGCACGATCTCAACGCTCGCGCTCGGCGGAAACAACGCCCTGCGAACGCTCTATATCAGCGACACGGCGCTTCTGACAGAGGTTGATTTCAGCGCGCTGCCGAACCTCAATCTTGTGAACTGCGAGCAATCGGGGCTGACGGCGCTGGATTTGCGCGACAATCCGTACATCAAAACCATCTTTGGCGGCAAGACGCAAATCACGCTGCTGGACGCGTCCACGGCGGAAGCGCTGGAATTGGTCAGCGTGAGCAACTGCCCCGCGCTCCGGGAGCTGCGCTTCCCCGACCGTTCGCTCAAGCTGATGCCCGCGCAAAACGGCGCTGTACGACTGACAAACTACACCTACGACACACACGAATTCAACGTCATCGCGTCGGCGGACGATGGCTGGCACTTTGACCATTGGGAGGGCGCGGCATTCGACAATCCCGCCGAAGCCTACGGCAGCGGTTCCATCGGCGAGGGCGAGCATGCGGAGATCACAGCGGTGTTCGCCGAGGGCGCGCTGGAGCTAGGCGATTACGACGCAAGCGACGTCGCGGTGATCGACAGGCTGATCGCGCGGAACACATTGAACGCGCAGCCCAGCATTCCCGGTTACTGGGGCGGCTTCGTCGATTGGACGCGGGACGAAAACGGTATACGGCGCATCGAACGTCTCCGGTTCAACAATCAGAACATGACGGGCGACGTTGATCTGCAGGGGCTGACGTGCCTGCGCTCGCTGGAAATCGCCAACAACAGGATCACGGGGCTGAACATCAACGGGCTGACGCTGCTGGACGACCTGCAGGCGAACGACAACAAGCTGACCACCGTCGATTTGTCAAGCTGCGAACTGCTGCTGTCGATCAACATCAGCAACAACCCGCTCGACAGCTTCGATTTGAGCCATCAGAACGCGCTCAAAACGCTGCACGTCGGGGGCTGCGGTCTGAACGTCGTTTCATTCGCGGGGCGCACGTACACCGTGCAATCCGGCGAAGGCGGCAGCGTCGACATCGGTTGGATCGACCTGAACGAGGGCGTTATCGAAATCGAAGCGTTCCCGGACGGCGACTACATATTCACGGGCTGGAGCGATCTGCCGGAGGGCACGGACGGTCTGAACTATTTCCCAGTCGTCACCCTGCCCGAAACGGGCGATTTCACCGCGACGGCGAACTTCGAGCCGTCGGAAGGGCTGACCTACTGCGAGGAAGACGTGGCGGCGATGGCGACGTTCGCGAGCCAGCGCGGCTGGACAAGCAACAGGATCGACCTGAACGACCCGGCGAGTTGGGCTTGGTTTGTGGATTGGATATACGACCAAGACATCGACATGCGCGTCATCAACAACCTATACCTGAATTACCAATACGATGTAAGCGGCGTCGTGGACGTGTCCGGGTTCAAGCATCTGCGCGAGCTGAACATCACCGGCTGCGGCGTGACCTCGGTCAACGCAAACGGGCTGAGCAAGCTCGTGCGCGTCGATCTGCACAGTAATTTGGAGCTGATCAGCGCGGACTTCGGCGGCTGCACGGCGCTCGAATCGCTAAATATCAACGACAGCGCCATCACGGCGATTGACATGGCGCATAGCGCGCGCTTCCGCAATATCGACGCATACAATTCCAAGCTGACGCGCTTTGTCTCGCCGACGAGCGACATCGCGCTGACGGCGGACGAGAACGGCTCGGTCAATATCCAGCACGTCAACAAAGACGGATATGTCGAGCTGCGCGCGTTCGCAAGCCAGAGCTACGGGCTGTGCGAGTGGAACGGCTTGCCCGACGGCAGCCTCGTTTTCCAGCCGGATACCAGCTTCCAGGCAGCGCCGGGCGGCACGTATGCCATCCACGCTGATTTCGCCGCGCATGGCACGTACTACGCGCCCGACGTGGCGCTCGTCAACGCCATCATCGACGGCAACGGGCTGGTCGCCGACAAGGACGACCCGGGCAATTGGGACTTTGCGAACTGGAACGAGTATTACGGCATCCGCCACCTGTACAACCTGAATCTCGAAGACCGGGGGCTGCATGGCGAATTGAACCTGAACGGCTTCAAAACGCTGTCCGGGCTGTACGTCAGCAGGAATCCGATCACGCTGCTGGACGCGTCCGAGGTGAAAACGCTCTCATGGATCGATCTGAACGGCTGCTCCGCGCTCCGCGAGCTGCGCTTACCCGACCGTTCGTTCAAGCTGATGCCCGCGCAAAACGGCGCTGTACGACTGACAAACTATAACTACGAAACACACGTATTCAACGTCATCGCGTCGGCGGACGAGGGCTGGCACTTTGACCACTGGGAGGGCGCGACGTTCCAAAGCGCGTACCAAGCCTACATCGGCGGCACGATCGCCGAGGGAGAGCACGCGGAGATCTACGCGGTGTTCGCCGAAGGCGCGCCGGAAATCGGCAATTACGACGCAAGCGACGTCGCGGTCATCAACCGGCTGATCGCGCGGAACAACCTGAACGCGCAGCCCAGCATGCCCAACACATGGGGCAACTTCGTGAACTGGAAATGGGAGGATGGCGGCAAAGGGCGCATCGAGGGGCTTCAGATGAACGGCCGCAATCTGACGGGGGATATCGACCTGCAAGGGCTTCCCTGCCTCCGTTCGCTGGAAATCTACGATAACCCGATCACCGGACTGAACGTCCGGGGGCTGACGCTGCTGGATAACCTGCAAGCATGGAACACCCAACTGACGGCGCTGGACCTGATAGACTGCGCGCAGTTGGTTTCGCTGAACCTCAACGGCAGCCCGCTGAACGGGACCGGGCTGGACTTGAGCAATCAGAACGCGCTGCGGGCGCTGTACGTGTCCGACTGCGGCTTTGACAGCGTAACGTTCGCGGGGCGCACGTTCACAGTGATGTCCGGCGAGGGCGGCAACGCGAAGATCAACTGGCTGAACTTGGACGAGGGCGCGATCGAAATCGAAGCGTACCCGGACGACGGCTACGCGTTCTCGGGCTGGAGCGATCTGTCGGAAGGCGCGGACGGCTATAACCGCAACCTCATTACCGCGCTGCCCGAAACGGGCGACTTCACCGCGACGGCGAGCTTCACGCGGTCGGAAGGGCTGACCTACTGTGAAGAAGACGTCGCAGTGATGGCGACGTTCGCGACTCAGCTCGGCTGGACGAGCGACAGGATCGACCTGAACGACCCGGCGACGTGGGGATGGTTCGTGGACTGGACATACGACCAGAGCATCGATAGACTCATCATCACCAATTTGTACTTGTATTATCAGACCGACGTAAGCGGCGACGTGGATCTGTCCGCGTTCAAGCACCTGCGGGCGTTGAGCATCACAGGCTACGGCGTGACCTCCGTCAACGCAAGCGGGCTGGACAAGCTTGTCAACGTTTGGCTGGAAAACAATCAGGCGCTCCGCAGCGCGAACTTCACCGGCTGCGCCGCGCTCGAATCGCTGAGCGTCAACAACAGCGCCATCACCGCGCTCGAACTCCCGGCGGCGCAGCGTTTCCGGTATATCGACGCGTACGACGCCAAGCTGACGCGCTTCTCTACGCCGTCCGGCGGCATCACGCTGACGGCGGGCGGGAACGGCGCGGCATATCTCCGGCACATGGCGGCAGGCGGCACTATTGAAATTGACGCCCGCGCCAACGAAGGCTACGCGTTGAGCGCGTGGACAGGTTTTCCGGATGCGCAACTCTCCTTTTATTCGTATGTGACGTTCGCGGCAGAGCCGGGCGTTACCTACGATATCCGCGCCGATTTCGCCAGAAGCGGCTCGTACTACGCGCCCGACGTGGCGCGCATCACCGCCCTGATCGAAAACAACGGGCTGGTCGCCGACAAGGACGACCCCGGCAGTTGGTCCTTCGTGAACTGGTCGTGGCATGAAGTACAGCACGTCACCAGCATCAATCTGGAAGACAGCGGGCTGCAGGGCGACGTGGATCTGAGCGGCTTCGTCCTCGTCGGTCAAATGAATCTCAGCGGCAATCAGATCACGACTTTGGACGTCAGCGGGTGTTTCGACCTCAACATACTCGACGTCAGCGATAACCCCTTAACAGAGATCGTCTTTGGCAACCACGACATGCGCGAGTTGAACTGCCGCAACACGCAGCTGACCGCGCTGGACGCGCGCGTGCTGCAAACCCTGGAATTCCTATATTGCTCCGGCAGCCCGATCGCCTCGCTCGATCTGAGCGGCAACGAGCGCATCATGGTGGTTCAATGCGCGAACACGCCGATCACGCTGCTGGATGTATCCAGCGCAACGGATTTGCAGAACTGCGACATCGACGGCTGCGCGCAAATCAAAACGCTTCGCCTGCCCGACCGTTCGCTTGAGATCGCGGACGATATCGTAAACGGCACGGTGCGCGTCTCGAGCTACAACGGCGACAGCGGTCGCTTGGTGCTGCTCGCCCTGCCGGACGAGGGCTACCGGTTCGGAAGCTGGTCGGGGCTGGATGGCGAATCCTCCGAAGCGCTTCTGGAACTGTTCCTCACGTCCGACATGCACCTGTCCCTGAGCGCGACATTCGAGGAGGGCGCGCCCGATTTGGGCGACTTCAGCCCGGAGGACGTCGCGGTCGTCAACGCCGCCATCTACAACAACGGCTTGAGCCTATCCCCGAACGCTCCCGAAACGTGGCATAACATGAATTGGAACTGGGACACTGTGCCGCACCGCATCATAGACATCCATTGGGGCTGGAGCAACCTGAAGGGCGTATTGGACATAAGCGCCCTGACGGAGCTAAAGTACCTCGAACTCACCGGCAACCAGCTAACGGGGATCACGCTGGGCGCGCAGGCGCTGGAAACGCTCGAGGTGCAGGACAACCTGCTCGCGGAGCTGAACGTCGCCGGCATGCGCGACCTGGTCACCCTCAACGTCTCGAGCAACCGCCTGACGGCGCTCGACTTGACCGGCTGCACGGCGCTGAAAACGGTGACGCTTAGCGATAACCCGCTGCAGGAAATGCCCGATCTGTCGGGCGCTGAGCAAATGGAATCGTTGTACCTGTACGGCTGCGACTTCTCGAACGCGGCGTTCGGCGCGCGGAGGTTCTCGGTCAACGCTTCCGGCGGCGGTTTCGCGCGCATCAACTACATCGACCTTACGACAAACACAATGGAAGTGGCTGCCTTCCCCTACGACGGCAACATCTTTGCCAATTGGACGGGCGACGTCGGCGAGCAAGACGTAAAACGCACGCAGTTGCAGATACGCATCCCGGAGCAGGGCGACGTATCCCTGACGGCGGATTTCGCGTCCGAAGAGGTCGCCTACGACCCCGCCGACGTTGAAGCTTTCCGCGCCTTCATGCGCGCGGTGGGTCTGCAAAACAACGTTGACCTCGACAATCCCGACACATGGGATCCGTTTACGATTTGGGTGTACGACGATGCGCGCAACGTCAAAGTGCTGACGGACGTCTTCGTCGGTGGCGATCGTACGACCGGCAGCGCCGACCTGACGGCAATGAAAGAGCTGCGCACGTTCTCCGCCTATAACACGAAACTGACGAGCATCAACGCCTCGCAGCTTGATAAGCTGGCGTCGCTCACGCTGAACTACAGCAACGAAGGCATTGAGAGCATGGCGCTGACGCTGACAGGCTGCGCGGCACTTGAAACGCTGGAACTGGAGAGAGCGCCGCTCCGGGTGCTCGACCTGTCGGACAGCCCGCGTTTCCAGACGCTCTACGCAAACAATTCGGAAATCGTCAGCGTGCTGTGGCAAGGCGGCGGCGCGACCGTCGACACCGTCGGGGACGGCTTAGCGCGCATCTACAGCATCGATCTGCCGAGCGCGCACGCCGAGATATACGCAGAACCGAATGCAGGCGCGGCGTTCACGGGCTGGGACAACGCATACATTGAAAACACGCTCGACCAATATGCCGGCGCTTACATCCAAACGGACGCGGAGAACGCGTACACGGCGCACTTCGAGGCGGGCGGCGGATATTCCGCCGAGAGCGTGCTTGCCATCAACAATTTGATCGAGCACAACGGTCTGGACGCGACGAAGGACGACCCGGAAAGCTGGAGCTTCGTCAACTGGACGACGCTCGGCGATCCCGAGCTGAAAGTCATCGAGTTCATCGAACTGGCCGGGCAAAACCTGCACGGCGCGGTAGAGATCGCGAACTGCAGGGCGCTGTCCTTTATCTCGCTGGAAAGCAACCAGATCACGTCGCTGAACATCACCGGCTGTCCGCGTTTAGACAGCATCAACATCAGCGAAAATCCGCTTACGTCGATCAATCAGAGCGTGCTGGACCGCGTGCAGTGGCTGTATTGCAACGATACGCAGATCACCGCGCTGGACATGCCCGGCAACAAGAAAGTGCAGGAGATTTACTGTGTCAACACGCCGATAACGCTGATCGACGTGTCGAGCAGCCAGGATCTGGCAGCGCTGGACGTTTCCGCGTGCCACAGCCTGAAGACGCTCAAGCTCCCGGGACGCTCGATCACGATCGACGGCAGCACCGAGCACGGCGCGATCCGTCTCTCCTACTACGATAACAGCACCAGCGATTACGGGCTCGTCGCGCTGCCCGAAGACGGATATGTCATGACCGAGTGGACGGGCATACCCGATATCGACGCCAACTCTCCCATGGTGGACGCGCATCTGGCGGACGGCATGCACCTGACCGTGAGCGCCGTGTTCGCGGCGGCGCAGGAAGGCGATATCGACCTTGGCGATTACAGCCCGGAGGACGTGGCGGCAATCAACGCGATCATCACGCGCAACAACCTAAACGCCGCCGTCAACCTGCCCGAGACATGGGACTTCGCATCTTGGAACTACGACGAAACGCCCTACCGCGTAACGCGGTTCGAGCAGTACGCGGTCGGTTTGACGGGCGTGATCGACTTGAGCGCGCTGGAGCGCCTCGAGCATGTCGACATCAGCGGCAACTACCTGACGGGCGTTATCGTCCGCAATCTATCCTTGCTGGAGATCCTCGACTTCCAAGCCAACCGTGTGACGGAGCTCGATTTGACGGGGCTGCCGCGGCTGCGCAAGCTGAACGTGGCATACAACGATATCGGCGCGCTGGACGTAAGCGGCTGCACGGCGCTCGAGCACCTCGCCATCAGCAGCAACCCCATGGCGATGCCGGACATCTCGACACTCGCCGCGCTGGAGGAATTGTACCTCGTTCACAACGAGTACACCGAGGTCACGATGCACGGCGTCGCCTACAGCGTCGCGCCGGAGGGCGCGGGCACGGTCGAAATCACGTCCGTCAACCGCAGAACAGGCATCGTCGTCTTCACAGCGAAACCGAACGAAGAAGCGGTGTTCGGCGGATGGGTCGGCGCGCCCGAAGGCGCGGACGCGCTGTGCAACGTTCTCAACGCGCCGATCCCCGCGTCCGGCGAGCTGTCGCTGACCGCGCGCTTTGTGGAAACCGCGGCGTACGACCCGGACGACCTTGCCGCGTGCCGCGCGTTCATACAGGCAAGCGGCATACAGTACGAGTTCAAGCTCGACGACCCGTCAAGCTGGTGGTTCGCCACCTGGGCGGTCGATCCGCAAACCAATCTGATGCGGCTCGTCCGCATCGGGCTGTCGGGATGGCTCAAGGGCGACGTGGACTTGACGGCGTTCACAGCGCTGCGGTACTTGACGCTGTCATTCGACGACATTACGTCGCTCGACGTCAGCGGGCTGGACCTGCTGTGCGACGTCAAGCTCCTCAACAACGGAAAACTGACAAGCGTGATCTTTGACGGCTGCGGCGGGTTGATGTATGTCGATATCGGCATGAGCGGCGTCACGAGCCTCGACCTTGCGGGCAGCGCCAAGCTCGTCAGCGTGCAGGCGGAGGACAGCGCGCTGGAAAGCGTGACGACGCCCGGCTTCTCCATCGACGTTACAACGGAGAAAGAAGCCTTCGCCGCCATTTGGGACGTGCAGTGCGCCACCAACGAAGCGCGCATCGTCACCTTCGCCGACCCGAGCCGCGCGTTTGAATGCTGGACGGGGCTTCCCGACGGTTCCACGACCGACCAAAACGATATCACGATCACCGTGCCAAGCGGCGGCGCGATCCACGCAGAAGCGTTCTACGCAAGGAACATCGGGCTGTCGGCGACCAGCGTGCTCGCGCGCGCGGGCGACGTGTTCCGGCTGGCGTGCTCGGTCGAAAGCCAGCGTCTGGAATGGTCAAGCGACGACGAGAGCGTGCTCACCGTCGATGAAAACGGCACGGTCACAACCGTGGCAAACGGAACGGCGACCATCCGCGCGCGGCACGTCAACAACCATGAAATGACGGAGACGTGCACCGTCACGGTCGAAAGCCACACTACCTTGACGCTGCCGGGAGCGCTGACGCGCATCGAGGCGGAGACCTTCATGGGCAACGCCGCCATCGTCGCGGTGAAGCTCGGCGCGTCCGTGCAGGCAATCGACGCGCTGGCGTTCGCGGACTGTACTTCGCTGCGCCGCGTCGATCTCTCCGACGCGCCGACGGCGTGCCAAATCGCCGAGAACGCTTTCCAGAACACGCCCGACGCCGTGCTGTTTGTGAAGGAAGCCTCGGAAGCGCACGCTTACGCGGCGGCAAACGGCATCATGTTCGTCATCGCAGAGTGAAAGGAGACGCGCGACCGTGGCGTATCAGCCCATCGACATGCGCGCATACAGCCGCCGGGAACATTTCGAGCATTTTCTGACCATGGTGCATCCGTTCGTCGATATGACCGTACAGATGGACGTCACGGCATGGCGGCGGCGCGTCAAAGCGAACGATCGCCCGTTCTTCCTGAGCCTGCTGTATCACATCATCCGGGCGGCGAACGGCGTTCCCGAGCTGCGCCAGCGCATCCGGGGCGAGGGTATCGTGCAGTACGACCTGTGCGGCGCGTCCTATACCGTCGCCGCCCCGGATGGCACGTACCGCTACTGCAACGTACGGGCGGACTTGCCTTATCCCGCGTTCATCGAGCACGCGCGGGCGGCGCAAAAGCGCGCGGAACAGGACGCGCACCTGACGGAGGACGCCGACCCGGAAAGCTATTTCTACGTTTCCTGCGCCCCTTGGGTCGCCTATTCCGCGCTGTCGCTGCCCGTTCCGGACAACCGTTTCTCCGTGCCGTCCATCGTCGTGGGCAAAGCGCACGACAGCGTTCGCGTGGTCGAAACGGACGGACTTCCTCGCGTGGAAGCCGCAGTAATGATCCCCGTCACATTGCAGGTGCACCACGCGCTGGTGGACGGCGTTCACATGGCGGCGTTCTTTGCACGGCTGGAAAACGAACTGCAAGCACAGGAGGACGCGGTATGACCATCCGGAAAGCGGAGGGCGACAAAAAAGCCTACCTTGACCTGCTGCTGCTGGCGGACGAGCAGGAGGACATGATCGACAAATACCTCGCGCGCGGCGACATGTTCCTGCTCGACGACGGCGGCGTGATCGCCGAGTGCGTCGTCACGCGCGAGCGAGACGGCGTATACGAGCTCAAGAACATCGCCGTGCTGCCCGCGCATCAGCGGAAGGGCTACGGCAGGCGGCTGATCGACTTTGTGTACGCGTATTATCCCGACTGTCAAACGCTGCTGGTCGGCACGGGCGACGTGCCGTCCTCACTGGGGTTCTATCACGCGTGCGGCTTTACGGAATCGCATCGCCTCGAGCGCTTCTTCACGGACAATTATCGCCACCCGATGTTCGAGGACGGCATCCAACTGGTCGATATGGTCTATCTGAAGCGACCATAGCTTTCGGTCATCAGGCAGTCAGCCCCGGCATGTTCCCGCGCACGCGTTCAAACACCGGCATCACGGCGAGCGGCGCGGGCGCAAGCACGGTTTTCTCGCCTTGATGCGTTTCGCCGGTATCGACGTTGCGCCAGCGTCCGGCGGGCAGGTAGACACTGCGCTCGCTCGCGCCGCGCGTCATGACGGGCGCGACGAGATAACGGTCGCCGAACATGTATTGGTCTTTGAGTTCCACGCAGGCTTCGTCGTCCGGGAACTCGTAGAACATCGCGCGCATCACGGGCTTGCCAGCCTCGTGCGCCTCGCGCATGACGGCGCGCGTGTAGTCGCGCAGTTCCTCGCGCCTTTGCATGTATTTCACGAGGATGGGGTACGCCTCCTCGCCATAGCTCCAGACTTCGTTGTCCGCGCCGGTGAAAAGCAGCGAGCGCCCGTCCTTGGCGGTCAGATGCGTCGTGGGCTGGCGGTCGCCGTGCAGGCGCATGACCGGGCAGTACGCGCCCCACTGGAACCAGCGAATGAACAGCTCGCGGAAATCGGGGTCGTTGGGGTCGCCGCCCGAGAAACCGCCGATGTCGGTCGTCCACCAGGGGATGCCCGCCATGCCCATGTTCAGCCCCGCGCAGAGCTGGCGGCGGAACGTCGCGAAATCGCTGTGGATATCGCCGCTCCAGACCAGCGCGCCGTAGCGCTGGCTGCCCAGCCACGCGCAGCGCACGAGGTTGACGCTCGGCTCTTGCCCGCACGCCGCCATGCCCTCGTAGAACCCGCGCGAGAAGCATTGCGGATACCAGTTGCCGACCTGCAGCACCGAACCCGCGCGGTAGCGGAAATTGGCGTAGTCATAAGCGCCGTACTCCGGCTCCGCCTCGTCCAGCCAGAACGCGCGAACACCCATGTTATAGTAGTTTTGGCGGCACTTGTTCCACACGTACTCGCGCGCGCGCTCGTTCGTCGCGTCGTAGAACATGCTGTCGCCGCCAAAGCGCATGCCGAT
>CAZEIC010000004.1:0-55355 GCA_964512175.1 uncultured Oscillospiraceae bacterium
TGGGACGCCGCCTGATGCACGCGCTTGATTTTGTCGCTGGATACGTTGCCGCGGTTGCCGAACACATTGGATACCGTCCCGTAGGATACGCCCGCCAGCTCCGCGATGTCCTTGAAAGTCGCCATACGCAGCCTCCCGCCGTCACTTTTTTCCATTATAGACGAGAACGCCGCCCCGTGTCAATAGAAGAATCAAAAATAATCAAATTTTGTTGGATGAAATCAAGCCAACATTGAAATTTCGGTCAAAATTTCGCAAAAACCTCTTGACAATCCCCTGCGTCCGTGTTACCATTTCTGCGTGATTGATATAAATCAATTTTGGAGCGAGGACGAGATGACGAAGCAGGAAGCCGCCGTATACAACGGCAAGAACAAATTCAACCCCGACGGGAGCGTGCGCTTCTTTCCGGGGAATACGGTGATCAGCTTCATCGATCACAGGGACGCGGTCTTCGCGCTGTTTCAGGAGGTTCGCGCCATGCTGCGCGGCTCCGCCGCCGCCGATTGCGTGACCTTCCTGCCCGAAGACAGCGCGCACATGACGGTGTTCGAGGGCGTGTGCGACCAATGGCGGCGTCCGGAAGTTTGGACCAAGGCGCTGCCGCTGGACGCGCCGCTTACGGAGGTCGACGCGTTCTTCGAACGGCAGTTCCAGCAGGCGCAGCTGCTTGGCGACGCGCGGATGCGGGCGGTCGGGCTGCGCGTGGGCGGCGGTTACATGATGCGCCTGCAGCCGCTTGAGCGGCGGGACGCGGACAGCCTCAAGCGCTACCGGGATCAGCTCAGCGAGCTGTTCACCCTGCGCTTTCCCGACCACGACGCGTATGGCTTCCACATCAGCCTGTGCTATATCACCAAAGCGCCGGACGCCGCGCAAAACGACGCGTTCGAGCGCTTCGAGCGCGAGGCGGACGCTTATATCGCGCGCAAGGGCACGGTCTTTACCGTGCAAGCGCCCCAACTGACGTATTTCCGCGACATGTTCCGCTTCGAGCCAAGGCGCTTTGAGCGCCCCTGACGCAGATGATTGCCGCCGAACGGGCGGTTATCAACATATAGAAGGAGGAGTCCCCATGAAAAAGCTTCTGACCCTTGCGCTCGCGCTGGCGATGCTGTGCGGCGTCGCGCTGGCGGAAAACGCCTTCCCCCTGACCGACAAGGGCGAGACGTTCACCGTCCTGTCCCGTACCGGCGCGTTCTATCCCAACGGCCACATCGGCGAGGTCGCCAATATGGTGGAATACGAGAAAATGACGGGCGTGCACATCGAATTTGAGGATGTGGACACCAGCGCCTTCTCCAACCGTCTGGCGGGCGTCATCGCCGGCGACGCCAAGGATTACCCGGACATGATTTATAAGGCGAACATCACCAACGCGCAGAGCTATGAATGGGGACACGAGGGTATCCTCGTAGACATCAAGCCCTACATGGCGGAATACATGCCCAACTTCACCGCCCTGTGCGAAAAGTACCCCGACATCCTGCAGGCGATCACCACCGACGACGGGCATATCTACGGCCTGCCGCAGGTCGTGCCTTACGCGCCCATGCGGATGCCCGACAAGCTCTATTACAATGAAAAGGCGCTCGCCGCCATCGGCGGTACGCTGCCCACCACCACGGACGAGCTGTACGACATGCTGGTCGCCATCCGCGACAGCGATTTCAACGGCAACGGCGAGGCGGACGAAGTGCCGCTGGTCTCCAGCACCAACTTCCTGTATTGCTACTTCTACGGCAGCTTCGGGCTGGGCACGCGCGGCGTGGCGCATCACCCGGCGGTGGACGTTGACCCCGAGACGAACGAAATCCGCATGTTCGCAACCAGCGAGAACTATCGCAAGTTCCTTGAATACATGCACAAACTATACAGCGAGAAGCTCATCTATCAGGAAATCTTCACCGAGGGCGACAAGTGCAACCTGCTCTCCGCCGACGAGCGCTTGGGCGTGTACATGGGGACGACCCTCTACGCCGTGCCGACCCAGTACGTGGACGACTGGACGGGCTTGAAGTATCAGCTCAAGGGGCCGGACGGCTTCGCCATCTCCACGCAGGCGCGTTCCACGCTGCACACCGAGGGCAACCTCGTCATCACCTCGCACTGCCAGAACGTCCCGCTTGCGCTGCAATGGGCGGACTACTTCTACGGCGACGAGGGCGCGATGTTCTATCACGCCGGCATCGAGGGCGTGCACTGGGAGAAGAAGGCGGACGGCACATACGGCTATACCGATGCCTTCGCCGCCACCCGCACCGATGAAATGACGCAGGACAGCTTCTTGGCGCAGGCGTGCCTGTGGCCGGGCGGACGCAACCCCGCCATGATGCCCGCCACGCTGTTCGCAGGCGAGTATGAAGCCGAGCCCGCCGCGACCGCGTATGCGCTGGCGGACTACGCGCCCGAAACGGTCTGGCCGATCGTTTCCTGGAGCGAGGATGAAAACGACGTGATCAGCCGTTACCTCAGCGACATCCGCAGCTACATCACCAGCACCACCGCCTCCTTCGTCGCGGGCGAGCTGGAACTGAACGACGCCAACTGGAACACGTTCGTGAGCACCATCAAGGACAAGGGCGCGGACAAGGTCGTCGAAGCCTACGAAAGCGCCATGACCCGCCTGTACGGCGAGGGCGAATGGTAATCGCGCGTTAGCGACCCCGGCGGGGCTGTCGCTCGCGGCAGTCCCGCCGCACCCATCACAAGGAGCATGCGTATGATTGCGAGAGCGTGGAAAAGGTCACTGAGAAAATACTGGCAGCTCTACCTGCTGCTCATCCCGGTCGTCGCGTACTATGTGCTGTTCAAATACAGCCCGATGGTCGGCGCGCAGATCGCCTTTCGGAACTTCAAGTTCAGCAAGGGCATTTGGGGGAGCAAATGGATAGGGCTGGAGCATTTCGAGCGCTTCTTCTCCAGCTCGCAGTCGTGGACGCTGATTTCCAACACGCTGACGCTCAGCGTCATGTCGCTGCTGATTTGCTTCCCGCTGCCGATCATGCTTGCGCTGATCGTCAACGAGCTGAAATGCGCGAGAACGAAAAAACTCCTGCAAACCATCACCTACGCGCCGCATTTCGTGTCCACCATCGTGGTCGTGGGCATGCTGATGTCCATGTGCTCGCCCTCGACGGGCATCATCAACACGCTGATCGTCCGGCTCGGCCTTGCCGAGGAAGGGCTGTACCTGATGGGCAGCGCGCGCTATTTCCGCCCGATGTACATCATCTCCGCCGTCTGGAAGGATACCGGCTGGAACGCCATCATCTTCATCTCCGCGCTCAGCGCCATCGACCCGACCATGTACGAAGCGGCGCGGGTGGACGGCGCGAGCCGCTTCAAGCAGCTCTTGCACGTCACGCTGCCCGGCATACTGCCGACCATCATCATCATGCTGATTCTGGAAAGCGGCAAGGTGATGAGCATCGGCTTTGAAAAAGTGTACGCCATGCAGACAGATTTGAATGTTTCCGTTTCAGAGGTCATATCGACCTATACCTACAAAATCGGTCTGGAACGGTTTGAATATGACTACGCGACCGCCATCGGGCTGTTCAACTCCGTCATCAATTTCCTGATGCTGTTGATCGTCAACGGCGTGTCCAGACGCGTTTCCGAAACGAGCTTGTGGTAAGAGGGTGAGCGCATGAAAGACAGATCGCGCAACGACGTGGTGTACCAGTGGATCATCTATTTGATCGCGTTTCTCATCGCCGTGATAACGCTCTACCCCTTGCTCTACGTCGTGAGCGCCTCCGTTTCCGAGCCAAAGGGCATACTGGACGGGCAGGTATGGCTCTACCCCGTCAAGTTCACGCTGCGCGCCTATGAGCGCGTGTTCATCAGCGCGAACGTGCAGACGGGCTACTTCAACACCATCATCTACGCCGTGGCGGGAACGCTGCTGAACCTGCTGATGACCGTCGCGGCGGCGTATCCGCTTGCTATGAAGGACTTGAAGGGGCGCAGCGCCGTCACCATCATGATCACCTTCACCATGTTCTTTTCCGGCGGCATGATCCCGACCTATCTGAACGTCAAGGCGCTGGGCTTGCTCAACACGCGCTGGTCGGTGCTGCTGCCGGGGCTGATCAACGCGACCAACATGCTCATCATGCGCAATTATTTCCTGCATTCGATACCGGGCGAACTGCACGAGGCGGCGGAAATCGACGGCTCCAGTCCGCTGAATACGCTGACGCGCATCGTGCTGCCGCTGAGCAAATCCATATTGATCGTCATCACCATCTACTATTTCGTGGGGCACTGGAACTCCTACTTTGACGCCATGCTGTACATTACCAAGCGCGAGAAATGGCCGCTGCAGGTGTTCCTGCGCCAAATCCTGCTGCTGTCGCAGATGGGCGACATGGCGGAAACGATGGGCGTGGACGACGCGAACACAGCGCTTTTGTACGCGTCGCTCAAGTACGCGATCATCGTCGTCGCCGCCGTGCCGCTGCTGATTGTCTATCCGATGGTGCAGCGTTTCTTTGAAAAAGGGATCATGATGGGCTCTATCAAAGGGTAAGCCCGCAGAATGCGCAGGATGGGGGAGAGAACGCGGATGTTTGATTTACGGGAGATGGCGAAGGACCGGACGCTCGTGGCGGCGCACCGGGGCAGCTGGATGGGCAATATCCCCTGCAACACGATCATGTCTTTCAACGCCGCGCTGGCGGAAGGCGCGGACATCATCGAGCTGGACATTTCGCGGAGCGCGGAGGGCACGCTGTACGTGTTCCATCCGGGCACGGAGAAGCACTTTTTGCGCTCGGAAAAGCTGATTGCCGATATGCAGGACGCGGAGGTGGCGCGGCAGCGCATCGATAATGCCGACGGCGCGGCGACGCAGTATGGCGTGCCGCTGTTTGACGACGTGCTGGAGGCGCTCAAGGGCAAGTGCGTCATCAACATCGACAAATTCCCGCTGTATCCCGAAGATATTATCAAAGCCGTGCGCCGCCACGGCATGGTTGACCAAGCGCTGATCAAAACCGAGCAGAAGGAAGCCTGTTATCAGATGGTCGAGGCGCTCGCGCCCGATTTCGCGTACATGACCTTTACGCGCGAGCGCGACCGTGATTCCGAAATGCTCACGAAGCGGAAGCTGCGCTATCTGGGGACGGAGGCGCTGTTTAGCACCGAGGACAGCGAGTTCGCTTCGCCCGCGTACCACGAAAGCATGCACGATATGGGGCTGCTCACGTGGGGCAACGCCATCGTGTTCAACTACAAAACCGTACATTCCGCGGGGCACACGGACGACCTGTACGCCCTCGGCCGCCCGGACGACGGCTGGGGATACCTCGCCGCGCTGGGTTTTGACATGATACAGACCGACTGGACGGCGCAATGCGTGCGGTATTTGCAAGAGAAACGCTATCGGTAAGCGCGACGTCGCGCGGCGTTTAACGAAATATTGACGCCTTTCACCATCCATGGGTGAAAGGCGTTCTTGATGACAATCTCTTCGGTCATCTGTACTGATTGACGATGTTAACGTGTGCGCCGACTGGGAACGCGCGGATGTTACCGACCGCGACATGCGCGCCGCCTCGTCCATGCGTAGGATTGCCTACGGCATCACCACAAGCGGGATCTCCGCGTGCTGCGCGAACAAGGCAGCGGTGCTGCCCTCTTGGGCGTAGATCGTCACTTGCGGCGAGCCTTGGAACGCGTCCTCCGCGATATGGAGCACGCTTGCGGGGATGGTGACGCGCGTCAGGGTCGGGCAGTTCGCGAACGCGCGCGCGCCGATTTCCGTCGCGCCCGGCGGGATTGTCACCGCGCTTACGCCGCTGCCCGCGAACGCCTCCGCGTCGATGCGCGCAAGCGCGGCGGGAAGCGTGATGCTCGGCGCTTGCCCCACGACTTCAAACGGTCTGCCGATGACGCCCGCGTATACCTCGGCGAGGCTGCCAGAGGATCCATATATGGTGAACGCGGCGTTGCTCATGTTGAACGAATCCTCGCCGATCTCCGTCACGCTGGCGGGGATCTCCACGCGCTCGAGCGCCGTGCCGACGACGCAGTTGATAGCGCCGATGCGCCGCAGCCCTTCGCCGAACCGCAGCACCTTTGTATTCCCGATATCGAGCATCGCGCAGTCCTCGATCTCGACGACGGGCAAGCCGTTCCACACGTTCGGCACGTCGAGGACTTCAAGCCCGGTATTGAAGAAGAGGTGGATGCGGTACGCGTCGCGCGAGCCTTCGACCCAGCGAAACGCGAAGCCGTCCTGCATCATGCAGGTGGTGATCGGCGTTGCGACGCGCAGCGTGCCGACGTCCGCGTACAGCGTGCAGTCGCCTATGCTCACAACGTTCGTTTCGCCAAGCGCGCTCACATCCAGCACGCTCGCGTCGTCGGTCGACCAGCGCACATCATCCAAATATTCAAACGAGGGCCATACCTCCAACAAAAGGAACGCGCAGTCGACATCCAAAATATAGTTCGGATAACAATCGTAGTAATAACTGTACTCGAGCAAGAAGCGTTCCGTGATCAGCGCGCGGCCGTCCGGCGTGAGCTGCACGACGTTGTTGCAGCCTATGCGCGTCAGCGTCTCGAGCATCGCGCTGTCTGGCGGCGCGAACAGCACCATGTAATTGCTGTAGCAAAGCCGCGAGTCCATCGTGATTTCTTCGATGTTCGCGCCAAAGACGACGAATTTCGGCTCGCAGGAGGAGAACAGATCGTCCGGCAGCGCCGTGAGCGCGTCGCCGAACACGACGCGATGGAGCGACCAGCAATTTTCGAGCACGCCGGTTCCCAGCGTGGTGACGCTGTCGGGGAATATCAGCTCGTAGATATCTTCTCGATCCTTGAACGCGCCGTCGGCGATCTCCGTCACGGGCTTGCCGTTAAACGTTTTCGGAATCGCTACATACGAGGGCGTGTCGCCCTCGGGCGCGTATCGTACGATGGTGACGCTGTCTGAGTACACTTCGCACTCGTAAGCGTCGATCTTCTGAAATCCCTCCTTGTTGCTATACCACTTCATGTGCAGGTAGATCGAATGATCGGGCATGATCGTCGGCGCGGGGCATTCCATGCCGCCTACGTAAGTAAACCAGCCCGCAAAGACTACGCCTTCCCGGTCAGGCGGCGTCGGCAGTATCAGCTCCGTCCCGGGCACGACGTGATGCAATACGTCGAATAGTTCGCCGGTTTGATCGTCCATCATTTCCACTTCATAAACAAATGGTTCAAACTCGTGCCCGTATTGCGCGGCATACGCCTCGGCGACGCCGCCCACCGTTCCGCTTAGGCGGCATTGACTTGCAAAGGCGTTCGGCTCGATGAACTCGATATGGTCGTTGATATCTACGAAATACACCTGACTTTCGGTATACGCGCCCGTCGCGATACCGCGCACGGCATGGCCTTCGAGGGTTTCGGGAACGGATTCAATATCATGGTATCCGTTGCAGCGCGTGATCTTCACGCCGCCGTCCGGAAGCGCTTCGTATTCATGCTGCCGCGCAAGCCCCGCGTACAGATCGACGTCTTGCGTCAATGTTATGTAGTCGCGTATCGAGACTGGGTCTGTGCACGCCGCGTCCCAGTACCATATGGTGATCACATTCTCTTCCGTTGGTTCTTCCAGGGGATGCGCGAGATTCCCAATGCTGTCCGCTCCGTGTTTGTTCTGAATGTGGCTGACGCATTCATACCACAGCGTGTCGCCGTTATAGTAACGGATGGTATACTCGTTGAAGTTCGCAAGTCCCAGCGCAGCGCACTCTTGTAGGAAATCCGAGAATTCCGGGCAATAGAGCTTGATTCCATTGTCGTGCATCGCTTTGATGGGCGCGCTTTCCAGCCCGCCGGGCAAGGTCAGCGCGCGCAGCGCGCTCTCGCCCCAGAAGGCGTGGTTTTCAATCACGGTAATGCTCTCGGGCAGCGTCATTGTCTCCGTCCGCGCATGCGGGATGGAGTACAGCAGCGTCGCGCCGCCGTCGCACAGGAGCAAGCCGTCGTCGTTGTAATACCCGCCGTCTGACTGTGAAAACCGCACGTCCTGAAGCGCGAACGCGCCAAGGAACGCGCCTGGCTCGATGCTCGCGACGCTATCGGGGACGGTGACGCGCTCGACCGGCGTATATTCAAAGCAGCCGTAGGCGACGCCGATCACCGGATATCCGGCGGCTTCCTCCGGAATCGTCGCATCCGCGTCCTCGCCCAAGTATCGAACGGCGATCAGCCCGTCGCCCGCCAGCTTGTACCGGAAATTTTCGTCGTCGCATTCGATCCAGCGCGCGTACAGCCTGTCCGGGACGGGGAAGCGCATGTCCCACGGCAGGGTCAACGCCGCGTCCAGATACCATCCGGCAAAGATGTACCCCGGGCGCGCGGGGTCGCGCAGCGCCGCGCCCGGAGCATCCCAATCGACGTACTGCGGCGTGCCCTGCCTTTCGCCTATGTCAACGATAACGATCTGAAACTCGGAACCGAGCTGTTTGAAGGTGGCGGAGTGCGTTTCGGCGAACGCTTGCGCGGTCGAATCGGCATATCCGTGGATCGTGACTTCCTCTAAAGAATAGTCGCCAAACGCGGAATTGTCGATGACGGTCTGCGCGCCGTTAAAGACGATATCGCGCATTGAGAAACAGTCGCCGAACGCATAGTCTTCGATGCTGACAAGGCTCTCGGGAAGCCAAACCTCCGAGAGCGAAGCACAGTAGCAAAACGCAGAAGAGCCAATGCGCGTAAGCGTTAGCGGGAATACCAGCTTATACAGCCGCTTGCAGCCGTAAAACGCGCTCTCCTCAATTTCAAGAAGACCGTCCGGCATGCTCACCTCCGTCAGCGACGCACAGTCATAAAACATTCTTTCCGGGATTATTGTCATGGCGTCGGGTATGGCGACGCGCTCGAGCTGAACGCAGTGATCAAAACAATACTTACCGTACTCCACCGCCGTTTCTGGAAGCGTGATGTCCTTCAGGCTGTCGCAGTAGGAGAATGCCTCAACGCCAACGTTTTTCAGGCTTTCGGGAAACGCGACAGCCGTCAGGCTGGCGCACGCATGGAACGCTTGCTCACCAATGCTTTCCAGCCCTTCGGGGAGCGAAATTTCCAATAGGCTGCCGCAGTCATAGAATGCAGAATTACCGATGCTTTTCAATCCTTCGGGAAGCGAGATTTTCAACAGGCTGCCGCAGTCATAGAATGCAGAATTGCCGATGCTTTTCAGTCCTTCGGGAAGCGTGATCTCTTCAAGCGCACGACAGTAGATGAAGGTATCGTTCGCTATTGTTTCAAGCCCTGCGGGGAGCTTTGCGGACACGAGACTGGAACATTTATAAAACACGCCTTCGTCAAGCGTTACCACGCTGTTAGGCAGTTCGATCTCCAGCAAGCTATCGCAATCACTGAAAGCATACCGACCAATGGTCTTCAGCCCCGTAGGCAGCTCTATATGCGTCAACCCCGAGCAATTATCAAACGCATAATCATCGATGCTCTCAACGCTTGCGGGCAGCTCGATTGCCGCCAGCGCGCTGCAGTTGTTGAATGCTAACGACTGGATGGCGTTCAGCGAGGCGGGCAGGGTGACGTTCGTCAGCGACACGCAGTCGGAAAACGCAAAGGATCCGAGCGTCGTCATGCCGCCGGGCAGCGCGCAGTCGCGGAGGTTCACGCAATTATAGAACGCGTCTAGCGTGTCTTCACCCGTGAAAAATCCCGCCGGAAGCGTGATGCGCTCGAGGGCATAGTCATTTTCAAAACACCCCCCATAATACGTGTCGCCGACATAACGTGCCGCGCCGCCAAACGTGACGGTCTTCAGCTTGTTGTTATTATTGATGCTTTTGACCGTCGAATTCGCGGGGATCGACAGGCTGGCAAGCTCGTCGCAGTAGGTGATATCCAGATCTGTGACCTGCCCGCTCATCCGCACCTCGGCGAGCGACGGGAGCGATTGCAACCGAACGTTCGTCGGGCATGTGTTGTTGATGACCACCGATCGCAAATTGTCATAACTTTCCATCGTAATATGGACTTGCGTCACCGCGCCGTCAAAGACCAGTGAAACGAGGTTCGGGCTGTTGGAAGCCAATTCGGAACACATAGAAACTGAATACTCTTTGCTTCCGATATAGCGGATATGCCGCGGGTCGCAGCGGAGAATCACATCCCGGCAGCCTTCAGCGTCCATATGGAAGGTGACGCTGTTGACAGATTCATACCCGTACGTTTCGTTGATGTAATCGATTTCCCCATAATACACGACGGGCAGCACCGCAGAGTGAGAAACATATCTTTCGTTACCCTCTTTGTCGTATACATGATAACCGTATTCGTCGAGCAGAGGTTCATACCATTGGCAAGCAAGCGTTTCGGGCAGCACAATGTTGGTTACGCTCGAGGAGCTTGTGATGCGGTCAATCATGCAATAATAATCGTCCCTGCGAAAGACGCTATAACTGTACTCGCAGTTGTTTGTCCACGACGCGCTGCCAGAGGCGTCCGGTTCTTCGCGCCATATGGCGATTAACTGCATATCCCAGAATACGGGATTCTCTGGTCGCCAAACGGCGCTTTCGGAGTCGCCAGAGCGCCACTCGACGAACACATACCCCGGCTTGACCGGCGTGCCGGGGTCGCTTGCGGGAGAACCGTCCAGAACGCGCATATCCGCGATGGGCGAGCCGCCGTCCGTGTCAAAGGTGAGCGTGTACCACACCGGCGCAGGCGTCGTGGAGGGCGCGACGGTGCTCTGTTCGTAGGTGCATTCCCAGATGATATACGGGTCGTCCTTGCTGTCCCGTTCGATGTGCAGACTGCCGAGAGGGTATTCCGGGGCGATAAAGGTTCGGGTGGCTTTGAGCCAGCTTAGGATCTGCGCGGAAGCCTCGAACTTCCCCACGATATCCAGCTGGATATCCAAGCACTTGGGTTTGTTTATATCGCGCGACGCTTGCCCGCGAATGCCCAGCGCGAGCGTCAGCTCCACCACGTCGCCCAAGCCGATCACTTCCAGATACAGACCAAAGTTGTACCAGACGGTGATGCTGCCGTACAATTCGCACGACGCGTCCGCGCCGGTCGAGCCTGTGACCGCCAGCTCCTCCGCCACGGGATCCCATACGGCGCTCCCCGTGCAGACCAGCTCGTACTTGATGACAAACCCCGCCTCGATCTCCAGCGAGAGGTAGGGTTGAACTCCGATGCTGGAAATACCGACGCTGTAGAGCGCAACGCGCGGCAGCTGTACCTGCAGCCTTTGCAAACCCGAAAACTCCTTGTTGTCCACGCCGATGTTGACGCCCGAGCCGATCTCGCCCTGGATCGTCATGTCCGCCTTGACGAAGCACTCGTTGAGCTTGCGTTCCTTCAGGCTGTAATCAAACGCCATATCCGCGTTGATGGAGAACGTCAGCGGGAAGGACAGCGTCACGTTGCCGATCTCCAATTCGATATCGAACGTATGCGAGGAGGTGTGCGCCGCGCGGCTCGCGTAGGGGACGCCGCCGCTTGTTATGGATTTCGCGCGCACCGTTTCGCCGAGCGCGATGGGCGTGGTGATGCCGCGCGCGTTCACCACGATGCGCTCCAGATACTCCGTCGCGGCGACCGGCGTCAGCGAAAACCGCGTGCCGCCCGCCTCGCGCGTTTGCGCCGTCACGCGATATCCCCTGTCCAGCAATACCGTATCGCCCACGCGCGCGCGCCCGTTCGCCGGATACGCAATGAACAGCGCGCCGCCTTGCGCGGACAGGTTCAAATCGGCGAGATCGACGACGTGTTCCGACAGACCTTCCATCGAAAGGCTCGTCCACGGAAGCCCCGCGCGCTTGGCGAACCGCGCCGCCTCCGAGCCGTTGCGCGCGAGAATGCGCGGCGTATGCCCCGCGAACGCGCCGTCCGCGACGCTTAAAATGCTCGGGGGCAGCGTCGCCTCCTCGAGCGCCGCGCAATCCGCGAACGCGCCCTCCGCGATCGCCGTCACCGGATGCCCGTCCAGCGCGTCGGGAACGGTCACGCGCGGTTCGCCTAGCGCGGCGCAGTCCGTGATCGTCGCCTCCGTGCCGTGCAACGCGTAGGTCCACACCCCGGAGGTCTCCGCGCGGCTTGTCCCGGGCGCGGCGACGAGCGCCAGCGCCAGACAGAACAGCACGGCGGATAGCAGTAGAACGCGTCGGTTGTCGTAACGCGTGCGGCGTGCGCTGGTTCTCATGATATGGATACCTCCGGTGTTTTTATCGTCAGATCGTCAGTATAGATTACAAAGACTACAATATGAACACATTACTCTCTTACGGTGATATCGTCGAATCGGCTAACATAAGCATCTATCGGATATGTTTCTCCAGATTGTTCCAGTTTTGTTTTTGCCTGTTTATAGAACGCTACAACAATCTTTAGTTTGTCAACAGCGTAAGCATCCAGTTCTTCTTTTGATAATTGTTGTATTCTCTCAAGAAGCATTCTCTGTGGATAAATCCATTCTCCACTTTCAAAGAAATCCAATGTGCCATTACTCCATTTCATTTCTTTTCGTCGTAGAAATGTCGGGATATTTGCCGCATAATCAATAAGCCTCTGAATATGATTTCTACATGCTTCTTCATCCAGCCGTATCCATACATGCTCGAACATATTATAGCCTTTTATATCAAATACGCAAATTCTTTGTGCCATACACGATATGGCTGCAAGCATTTCACCTTCCAATGCGTCTAGTTGCTTTTCATCGATCAAAACGCGGCTGTTATTCTTTTCTACACCAAGTCGCCCGAATGGACGGGAAGCGTCGATAAGCAAGGAACATGCTGCGGCGATCGTGTTCGGGTTTTGTTCGTTGATCATCGAGCGAGTAAGCTGCGCTCTCTCGTCTTCTGTGGAGATTGCCATAAACAGGCGTTCTACCAAGCCTTTGCAAAACATGCTGTATGATACTGGCAGAAAGGCAGTATCCGTCGTTCCTTCCAGCTGATATTGGATGTCCGCAAATTCTTTCGTTATCTGTATAATACGTTCCTTTGGTATCATATCTGTTCGGCACTTGATTTCCATGATCAGTGCGATGATTCTTTCTGATTGGGTAATCTGTGATATATATTCATGCAGTTCACCGAAAGGCATATCAGATATGATTGCGTTTATCATGTCTGCGGGTACTGAATCATCTGGCAAGGAATATGAGAAGTAAATATCAAATTTACTCGGACAAGCAATTCTCCTTTCCCGCAGCAAGGTGTCCGAATCATCCATATTGTGGTACCTTCTCAATGTCCGACAGATATTTGGGAATATTGTGGCAAGCGCCTCTGATGCAATTTCAGTCATGCTTTTTTGATTATCAGAACCTTTATATAGCGCAACAAGGACGGATAGCAAAGCCTCTTCCTTTTCGTCGTCGCTTTTTTTCGTACCAGCATAGTCCAATATTCTGCCAGTCACCAGATTCTTATTTTCCCGTATCCATTGATGAATTTTTGGCGCAAACAATTGGAAGGCGGATATTGCCATCAAGTCAAAGCAATTGACTTCATTAGATATGCCACGATACTGAAATTCAAACAGATTCACAAATCGTTTTGCATCTCGCAATGATTTGATATATGGGAATATACAGTTTCTGAATACATCATTACCATATTGTGAGGAAGTGGCATTATAGGCATCGCCAACAATCTCTTCAATTCGTGATAATAACACACCCATATAGTCGCTGGCAGACGCTTGCGGTATATCAAATCCAAGTTGAATAATCTTTTCCAAGTAAAGCAAGCCGTCTTGATGATGAATGTATTTCAACGCCTTTCTGACGATTGATTTATCAAAAGACAGGACGAATACCATATTGGGGAAATGCACCACGGCGCTGATCAGCTGAAACAGAGCGCTAATGTCTGATGCTTCCAGACGGTCGATATCATCTATAATGAGAATGATTTTCTGCTTTTGCTCGCGAAGTTGACGGGAAATGATTTCGCGCAATTGGTCTGTGCTCTTTCTTTCGGATTCTCCGCCAGCTTCTATGGATTTTCCGGCGATACGCATGGCTGTTTGGATTCCGCTCACAATCAGCGAAGCGCCCGGGATCAACGAGAGCACGCCCAACGCCGTAGCGTAATCTTGCAGATTTTTTCCTGCCGCTCGCATTTTTTCTCCGTTGTTATACTTGCCCATTCGATCGCTGAGCAAACGAAAAAACTGGCTGATGAGTTGCTCTTTGGATGTAAAATACCATGGATTGAAATCGATCACCAAAGGCTTTTCCGCACTAGACAGCGAACTTGTGTGTCGTTCGATTTCTATCTTTGCCATATTGAGTATCGACGTTTTTCCGCTGCCCCATTCGCCATAAAGCGCAATTGTGAACCCTTCTGTTTGCTCGAGCGACAGTATGGATCTCGCTAACCTTTCGGCGAATCCTGCTCTATGCAGAAGATCGGCATCCATTCTTTCGATTGGCGTATCGCTGTAGTACATACTCCCTCCGAATCATTTTTTCTTCCGCAGCAATCACTTGATAACCTTATACAACATCGTTCAGAAATTCATACAACATATCTGCGAACGCCATTGCGGCGTGGTTCACAATGTATCTGCTTCATGATCAATCGCATCGGGAGGAATGCAATTTCGTCACTACTAGAAACAGCAGCAATGAATCCGCTATTCGATTCATTTCAACTGTTTTCCTGCCTTCATTTCGGTAATATTTGTGAAGGCGAGAATCGTTATGCTTGATATTCTCTCGTTCCATTCTATGATACGTATGACTGCGTGGACAGCATCGAAATGAGCACTTAAATTTTCTTTTTCTGCCGTTTCCTATCTGTAAGCGCGCTTTCAAGCGACAAGGTTTGCTCCAGCACGGCGTTATAACGTTCTTCGATACCAGAATTTCTCGCAAATTCTCAATATCCATTCTTTTGGATTGTGTTTTACGTCTGTCAAGATTATAAGGTTTTGGCTGTGTTGTGTCCGATTTCTCGGGATATAGTGAACAACTTGTCAGCATGAACCGAGCAACCCAATCCGCCTACTCACGGCGAGCAATGTAATAGGGTTGCTTTAATCATAAGTAAAATGCAATTCCCACACATATCAATAAAATCCACCTCATCTTTTTCGTCCGAAATCATCCACTACAAGCATCCAATAACCCCGCAACCTCTTACGCCACAAGCCTTTCAGTTTCTGCAACACAAAAAGAACCCGCACGGTTTCCCATACGGGTTCAATGATAGAAAGCGTGCATAATGGTTGAAATTACAATTCACTTATGTCAAACTGCATATTATCCTAACATTCTCCTTCAATATGCACAATGTAACTCTGCATCACCATTAACCCTTTTCCGCACGACATTCATACGTAGGAATCGCCATATCCACGCCGCCCGCCAGCGCGGACTGGTGCGCGGTCAGGCAGGTCGCCGTGATGTTCGCCGCCATGATGGCATCCGTCCACGGCTTGCGGTGCTCCATGATGGCGCTGACAAACTCGTGTACCATGTGCGGGTGCGAGCCGTGATGCCCCGCCGTCGCGCCGGGCACGAGCGTCTTTTCGGGGCTGGTTTCGTCGTAATCCTCGCTGCTCGTCGTGTACAGCCGAAGCTCCTCGGGCAGCGCGCCGTAGCAGGGCGGCAGCTTGACGGGCGCGGAGGAACTGTATCCGCCCAAGCTCGCCGCTTTCGAGCATGCGCTGTACGTGCATGAACTGGCGCGTGTAGAGCGTCGTTTCCATCAGCATGTAGGTTTTCCCGCTTTTCTTTTGCGCGGCGAGGATGCTTTCAATACCCTCCTGCGATATCGCCATCGGCACGGTGCAGGCGCAGTGCTTGCCGCTTTCGAGCACGGCGACGGTCTGGCGCTCGTGTAGGGGAATAGGCGTTGTCAGGTGCACGGCGTCCAGCGCGCCGTCGCGCAGGACTTCCTCAAACGAACGGTAGATCTTTTCAATGCCGAACGTCCGCGAGACGCGATCGGCTAGTTCCTCGTTCGTGTCGAAAACGCCGACGCTCTCCACCATCGGATGATCCCGCCAAATCGGCACGAACGCGCCGCCGAACCCCAGACCGCAGATTGCCGCTTTCAGTTTTTTTATCTATATACGCCCTTCCTTTCTCAATCGACGTAATAAGCATCTCCTATAAACGCTCGCCCGGCGCAAACCGTATTGCAGTATACCATCGCCGCGCGGCGGCGGCAAACTACAAATTCAATGAATCGCACATTTTATACTATTCATTTGTCCGGCAAGCCCGTAAAATGGGATGCAGTAGGATACGCGCCCGCGAGGGCGGGAAGGAGACGGCATGAAAAAGCGGTACGCGACCGTATTGATTGGCGCGAGTTATTACGCGCTTGGCTACGCCTCGGCGCACGCGGACTGCCTGATACTCGGGCAGACGCAGACGGTGGGCGACGAGTTCCACGCTTGCCTGCGCCCCGTTGAAGCCAGCAGCGCGGGACGCGCGGAAATGGACACTGCGCTTGGGACGCTGCTGCGCGAGTACGGCGCATGGACGGATGCGGGGTTTGATGTACTCAAAGCGCAGCCCGTCGCGCATGAGTACGCCGCTAGGCTGATCGCTAAAGGGCAGGACATCCTGCTGGACACGCGCGTGCTGTCGGTCGCGAAAACGCCGGACGGCTTCGCGGTCGAATACTTCTGCAACGAGGGCGCGTGCCGGGTGGAAGCGGATAGCGTGCTGGATACCACGACGCACCGCGCGACCGCACCGCGAAAGGCGCGGTGCACGGGCAAAACGCTCAACGCGTTCACCGTCTGCAACGAGCCGGGCTTTGACGCGGCGCTGCGCGCCGTCTGCCCGGATTGCCGCATACTGGCGGGCTTTGGCGAAAACGAACGGCTGCTGGCGTTCCCGGCGGCAGCGGACGAGGAGATTTCAAGCGCGTACCGCCGCGTCGTCGATCTTTGGAAGCAAGCCTTTCCGCGCGGCGAGGAGAAAATCCTGTTCATGGCGCAGGCGTTCGACGCCGTGTACGAGCCGTGCGGGCAGAGCGCTGCCGCGTGGCTGGGGACGCGATTTGCGCACCCCGCGACGGCGTTTTTGAAAGGACGGGATGCCATATGACACGGCTGTATACGCGCAGGGAGAACGCCCCGCAGGCGCTGGAATGCCCCGCGCCCGCATGGGACGCGGCGTATGATATCGTGGTGGCGGGCGGCGGCAGCGGCGGCGTGTACGCGGCTCTGTCGGCGGCGCGCGAGGGCAAACGCGTGCTGTTGCTGGAAAAAACGGCTTGGTGCGGCGGGCAGCACGTCCAAGGCTTGGTCAACGGCTATTACTACGGCGTTCGCGGGGGTCTGTATACGGAAACCGACGACCGGACGCAGGAAGACACCGGGGACGTGTTTTGCGACCCGACCGACGGCAAGCGCCTGATCATCGCCGAGCGCCTGCGCGAACGCAGCGTGCGCGTCGAAACGCTGTCGCTCGTCACAGGCGTGTACGCAGAATATCAACGCGTGCAAGGCGTATCGGCGCTCGTTTGCGGCGAGATCCGAAACATCGCCTGCAAGATGCTGATCGACGCGACCGGCGAGGGCTATCTTTTGCGGATGCTGCCCGTCGCCATGCGCATGGGCAGAGGTTGGGACGGGCAGCCGCAGCCGTTTTCCAGCGTGCGCGGCGTGTATCTGGACAAAAACCTGTACGACGGCGGCTTGAGCGTGACGGTCGGGAAAATGGGCAAGCGTTACGGTCTGTTCCACGAATACCGTGATAACGGCTACGTCAACCAGTACGACCAGCAAGCATACTCCCGCGCCGTCATCCGCGCGCACGCCAGCCATCTGGACACGCTCGGTGAGCACGCGCGCTTTCTGTACCTCGCGCCCATCATCGGCTTGCGCGAGGGCTACACCTTCGAGGGCGAGCAGACGGTCATGCTCGCCGACGCGCTTTATCAGCGAAACGCCCCGGAAAACGCTCTGCTCTGGTGCTATTCCGACGTAGACAAGCACGGGCACGATATGGCGTTTGACGACGAACTGTATCAGGACTGGTTCGTCAATTGCAACATGAGCACCTGCACGGTGTACGTTCCCCTGCCGGTGGGCGCGCTCGTGCCAATGGGCTGGAAGGGGCTTGCCACGGCGGGCAGATGCCACGCCACCGACACCTACGCCAACTCCACCGCGCGTATGAACGTCGATTGCTTCCGCATCGGCGAGGCGTGCGGCACGCTGTGCGCCATGGCGGCGGAGCGCGGGCAGGACGTCATGGCGGTTCCCTACGCGGAATACCGCCGGAAAATGGAAGATTATGGCTTCCTCGACACAGCCCCCGACCTGACTCCGTCTTTTTGGACGCCCGCGCTCGGCGACGACCGCAAATTCGTGCGCTGGATGACCGATATCAGCGATATCCGCGCCGCGCTGGCGACCGATTGCCCCGCCGTCGCGCTGTGGTCGTGCCATTTGCTGGGCAAAGAAGCGCTCGGCGACGCGGTATACGACATGACGAAATCGGAGGACGACATGCTGCGGCTGAACGCGGGCGTCGCGCTGGGCGTGATGCGCGATGCGCGCGCGCTGCCCATCCTGCGCGAAATCATCCGCCGCCGCGAGCCGTTTTACTATATGGACTGCCGCCGCAGCAACCAGATGCGCAGCGTGATCGCCATCTGCCTGTGCGGGCGCATGGCGGACGAGGGCGCGATAGACGAGCTGCTGCAAATCCTCCGCCCCGAGGAATTTGACAAGCCCATGTACCATCAATATTTGACCCCCGACTACAAGCGCACGATCGTCAAGGAGCAAAACGCCGTCTATTACCAGCACTTCTCGCACGCGGTGGCGGCGCTGACGAACATTGCGCTGAAATGCGGCGCAAGGCGCGAGGAGATTCGCCGCACGCTGCACGAGACGCTGGACGACGGCGCGTATATCCGCCGCATCACCGACACGCCGCCGTGGAACGCCTTCCACCGCGCGGCGGACAACTGCCGCCTGTACGTGGAAAAGCATCTGGACGGCGCAGTATAAAATGGATGAACGCGGCGTTTGGCGGCATTTTATACTGAATATACAAACGATCAATCCATCGGAAGTACGCATTTTAGGCTTTCACGGCAAACGAAAATCGTATAGACTTTTGCTGTGAACGAACGAAGAAGGAGCGAAGGCGAATGAGCATGAAGACCGGTGCGCTGCATCCGGCGCTGGCGCCCAAGAAGGGGATTCCGGCGGTGTTGCACGAAATCAGGAAGAATTACCTGCTCTTTCTGATGATCCTGCCGGTCGTGCTTTACGTGTTGCTGTTCAGCTACGCGCCGATGGTCGGCATCGTGCTGGCGTTCAAGAAGTTCAACTACACAGAGGGCATCTTCGGCAGCCCGTGGGTGAACTTCGACAACTTTCGCTACCTCATCAAAGGCGGCGTGCTCTGGCGCACTACGCGAAATACCGTGCTGTACAACCTCGCGTTCATGTTCATCGACGTGATCGCGCAGATGGGCGTGGCGATCATGCTCAACGAAATCGCGAAGAAGTGGTTCAAGAAACTGAGCCAATCCTTGATGTTCCTTCCTTACTTTATCTCGTTCGTGCTGGTGCAGTCCATCGCCTACGCGGTGTTTAATTATGAGTATGGCATGCTCAATAATCTGCTCAAATCGATGGGGCTGGAAACGGTCAGCGTGTACACAGAGCCGGGATACTGGCCGGGGCTGCTGACGTTCTTCCATGTCTGGAAAGGGCTGGGCTACGGCGTGGTCGTCTATCTGGCGGCGATCACCGGCATCAGCTCGGAATACTACGAGGCATCTACGCTCGACGGCGCGACCAAGTGGCAGCAGATCCGCTTCATCACCATCCCCCTGCTCAAGCCCACCGCCATCACGCTGGTGCTGTTTGCGGTCGGGCGCATCATGAAAGGGCAGTTCGAGCTGTTCTACCAGCTTGTTGGCAAGAACGGGCTGCTCTACGAAACGACCGACATCATCGACACCTACGTCTTCCGCACCATCACGCAGACCTTCGACCCCGGCATGTCCACGGCGGCGGGGCTGTATCAGTCGCTGTTCGGGTTCGTGCTGATCATGACGGTGAACACCATCATCAAAAAAGTGCAGCCCGAACGCGCGCTGTTCTGAGAAGGGAGGATTGCGAACATGAGCGTCACCACAGCCCCCAAGCGGAGCTTTCCTCGGCAAAAGTCTAAAAAGGAATGGATCACCTACCTGTTCTACGCGCTGGTCGTGCTGGTCGTCCTCGTGTGCTTCCTGCCCTTCTGGATCATCGTCATCGGCTCGTTCTCCAGCGAGAACGACATCATCCAGCGCGGCTATGCGATTTGGCCCGAGCATTTCTCTCTGGACGCATACAACCTTGTGTTCCAAGCGCCGGTCAAGATTCTGGAAGCGTACAAGGTTTCCTTCATCATCACCGGCTCTGGCACGCTGGTATCGCTGTTCTTCTCCGCGATGGCGGCGTATGTGCTGATGCGCAGGGATTTCAAGTATCGCGGCGCGCTCGCCATGCTGTTGTATTTCCCCTCCATCTTCAGCGGCGGCATGCTGCCGTCGTACCTGCTGGTCGTCAAGTATCTGGGCTTGAAGGACAACATACTCGCGCTAATCCTGCCGGGCTTGATCAGCTCATGGAACATTTTCCTGCTGCGCAACTTCATGTCCGACATCCCTGACTCCATCATGGAATCTGCCAAGCTAGACGGCGCGAACGACTTCACCATCTTCGCGCGGCTGTACATCCCCCTGTCCAAGGCGGGGCTGGCGACCATCGGGCTGTTCACCGCGCTGGGCTACTGGAACAACTGGTCCAACGCCATGCTCTACATCAACCGTTCTCATCTGTATCCCCTGCAATACCTGCTCTACTCCATGCTCTCCAACGCGCAGGGCGCGCGGGAAATGGCGGCGGCGTCGGGCGTGGTCATGCCCAACCTCCCCGGCGAAACCTACAAAATGGCGATGGCGATCGTCACCACAGGTCCTATCCTGCTGCTCTATCCCTTCGTGCAGCGCTACTTCGTCAAGGGCATCACCGTGGGCGCGGTCAAGGGATAAACAGACGCATTCCATCCGTTTCATCATCATACGCCGGTGCTTTCGGCGGGTGATTGAAAGAATATTTTGAAGGAGGAACTGTCCCAATGAGAACCAACAAACTCATCGCCCTTCTGATGGCACTCATGCTGTGCCTGTCGCTGGCGGTCGCCGCGAGCGCCGAAAGCGACACCAGCGAGCACGTCGTGCTCACCATGTACTGCATCGGCGACGAAGGCGGCATCCACGCGCAGGAACACCTCGACCTCATCAACAAAGCGCTGACCGAGAAAATCAACGCCGAAATCCAGCCCGTCATGGTGTCTTGGGGCGATTACCGCCAGAAGCTGCCGATGGTGTGGGCTAGCGGCGAAGCCTATGACCTGACCTACGCCGCGAGCTGGACGGGCTACTACACCGAAGGCTCCAAGGGCGCTTTCATGGACATCACCGAGCTTGCGCCCAAGTACGCGCCCAAGACCTACGCCATGATGGAAGCGCGCGGCATCGTGGACAACCTCAAAATCAACGGCAAGCTCTACATGATGCCCAACGATAAGCCCGACTACACGACGTTCGTGTACTGCTACCGCGAAGACCTTCGCGTGAAGTACGGCTGCCCCGAGATTGTGGACGACGCGACGCTCGAAGTCTACCTCAAGGCGCTCAAGGACAACGAGCCGGGCATGCTCGCCTTTGGCGATGCGGGCAACTCCGCCATGCCGTATCAGCAGTTCCTCAACGAAATGGACTGGTCGCGCCCGGTGGATAACAGCAACGGCTTCCTCGCATACGACCTCAAAGACCCCAGCCGCGTCTTCAACGTTACCGAGACGCCGGAATACGCCGCCTATGTCGCCAAAATGCGCGGCTATTATGAGAACGGCTACATTTCCAAGAGCATCATGGCAATCACCGACCAACCCCGCGATCTGTTCAAGGCGGGCAAAACGGGCACGTACTTTGGCAACTTCAGCAACACCAACGACGTGTATCTGGACTTCACCGTGAACCATCCCGACTGGCAGCTTGGCATTTACTCCGCCGACCTTGCTAGCGGCAACGTCGAGACCATCGCGCCCGCCAATAACGGCATGTGCGTCGGCGCGTACAGCAAGAACCCCGAACGCGCGCTGATGTTCATCGAACTGATGTACACCGATGAGGAATTCTATAGCCTGATGATGAACGGCATCGAGGGCGTCACCTTCGAATGGGATCCCGAAACGCGCACCAAGTGGGCGATGAAGGACGTCGACCCCGCCGAGCTGGCGCTCAAAAACTTGGGCATGGGCTTCGGTTACTATGTTTTCGATCTTGGCTCGCTGAATGATTCGCCTGTCGTCAACCAGCTCAAGGACACCTACGCCGCCTGTGCGCTCGTGCCCGCGCTTTCCGGGTTCACCGTCAATCAAGACGAAATCTCCGTCGAACTCGCCGCCATGAAAGCGGTGCAGGACGAATTCAAGATCCCGCTGGACAAGGGCGTGGTCGATCCCGAAGCGGGCATCGCCGATTTACAGGAACGCCTCAAAAACGCCGGCATCGATAAGGTGATCGAAGCCATCAACGCGCAGATCGCCGCGTTCCAAGGCAAGTAAGCCTCGCCCATAACAGAATACCGCGCGCTGCTCCGGCATGAATGCACATGCCGGAGCAGCTTTGCCGATTCATAGCGTTGCGTTTCCGGGCGGAATGCTATACAATCGATTCATCCGGTGGGAAAGGGGGTATAGCATGAGCAAAATCCAGAAGCATTTTCGCGGCAACATCATCCTCTACCGAATGATCGGCGGGACGCTGCTGCTGGCGGCGCTCACGGTGGTGTTGCTGACGTTCCTGCTCTCCCGCGCCGCTGAACAGTCCATGCGCGAGGAAATCTTCCAATCCCAGCAGCAAAGCCTCAAGCGCATCGCCAACACGGTGGATTTCCGCGCTGAGTACGCCAATTACCTGATGCAGTCCGCCAACCGCGACAAGAGCATCTCCCAGCTTTTCTACGCCACCGAGGGTAAAGACACGCTGGCGAGCCTGCGCGCGCTGTCGCAGCTTCGCCAGAGCGTCAAGCAGCTGCATTCCATCTATATCTACAACGAGCACGAGCATCAGCTATACTGCTCGACGGGCACGAACCCATATCTGGTGTCCGGCGTCGACGGATTCGAGGACAAGGATTTCATCAACATCCTTGAGAACGTCGGCAACTACCCCAAATATTCTCCGATGCTGCGCTACGTCGTGGACGAAAAGCCCAACGGGCAGCGCATCGGCGAATATGTATACACCTACCTTTTATATGACCAATATGGCGGCGGCGCAATCAAGAACATCCTCGCCTTCAATTTCCATCTGGGCTGGATGGGCGACGCGCTGCGCTACATCGCCAACGACAAGGACGATGTGAGCGACCTGTGGATCGTCAACCGCGAGCGCAGGATCGTCTATTCCGACTCGGGCGAGATGATCGGCGCGTATAGCGACGCGGAATCCTTCCCCGACGCGATTTTCAGCGCTTCCTCGGGCTATCTTCTGACGGGCGAGGGCGACGACCGGGAAATGCTCGTCTACGCCACGCCGGTGCGCTCGGGGTACGGCAACTGGACGTTCCTCTCGCGCAGCCAGTACGACGATATGATCGCGCCCATCAACCGCTTGCGCGAGGGCGTGTACGTCATCGCGCTGACGGTCATGCTGGTCAGCGTATTGATGACTGTGTACCTCTCGGGGATGCTTTATCGCCCGGTGCGCCAGACCATCGACAGCATGGAAGCGTTGAAAATCGAGCAGGCGCAGAAGCGCGAGATGGAGCGAACGTTGTGCCTGCACAAGCTGTTCCGGGGCGAGCTGCCGCAAGAGCCGTCCGCCGTCCGCGAGGCGCTGCTGGAGAACGCTGTCGTGTACGACGTGGACGGCGATAATCTGGTTGCCATTATCTGCATCGACTACATGAATTCCTACCTCGTGCGCTTCCGCAAGAACGCTGAGGAAACCAATCGCGTCATCGAGGACATCGTGCGGGAGAGCGTTTCGGCGCTGTACCCCGAGCACCTGCTGGCGAGCATGCGCGACGGGCTGTGGAGCGTGTGCGTGCCTGCGCGCGAGGAGCAGGCGGGCAGCATGCGGCGGCTGTTCGAGCGCGTCAACGAGCATCTCAATGACAAGCTGGAATTGAGCGTGAGCATTGCCGTCAGTTCCGTCGGGCACGCGGCGGGGGATATCCCCTTCCTGTACGCCGAGGCGCTCAATACGCTGTCGTTCCGCTTTCTGGTCGGGCAAAACCACCTGCTGACCCCCGATGGAACGGAGGAATACGGCAAGGAGAAGTTCGATTATCCGCACGACGCCGAGGAGAAGCTGCTGGCGTGCATGTTCACCGGCAAGGCGCAGGAGGCGGAAGGGCTTTACGAGCAATTTGTCGACCAGATTCGCTATTGCGCGGTCAGCGATATCCGCATGGCGTTCATATTGCTGGCGAGCGCCGTCAAGCGCGCGTCCAGCAACACCGTCACCGAAGCGTCCAGCGTGCTGATGGAGTTTGACCAGTTCTACCACAAACTGCAAACGCTGGAAACGCTGGACGAGGTCAACCAGATGTTCCTGCACCTCATCTGGGAGATCACCGAAAACACGCTGGGTTACGCGCAGAAAAAGTACGAAAAGCTCATCCAGCAGATGAAAGACTACGCGGCGGCGCATTACGGGCGCATGTCGCTATCCATGAACGAGGTCGCCGACCACGTCGATATGTCGGCGGCATACCTTGGCAGGCTGTTCAAGCAGCTCACGGGCGAGACCTTCACCGAATATTTGACCAAATACCGTCTGGACGCGGCGTGCGACATGCTGCGAAACACCAACAAAACGGTCAACGAAATCACCGAGGCGGTCGGCTTCACCAACAGCTCGTATTTCTACATCGTGTTCAAAAAGAACCTCGGCTGCACGCCCAATCAATACAGAATGAGGAACGAATAGCGCGCCGTCGCGTCCTTGCGCGCAGGCAGGAATTGCCGCACGGAGAATTCAAAGTAAACACTGATTATAATACGAAATCGTGAGGAACCACATATGCGAATCACAGACAATGACATGGCGCGGGATTATATCCGCGTCGCCAAGGAGAGCGACGTTTCCACTTTGCTCCAGCGCGCGGACGCGCATTTCTGCTCATCCGCGACACCTTCGAGCACGCGGCGGGCGAAAGCATGGACGTGTTCTTCCACCTAGGCAGCACGACCGCCGAAATCGCCGGGAACGAACTGACGACGCTGGACGGCGACGTGAACGTGCAGATTTGCGCCACAGCGCCGTGCGCGGAACTGCTGACGGGCACGCAGGACGCGTACCACCGCGCGTATGTGTCGCAGCGCGCGCGGTTCTCAAAGCAGGCAAAGACCGACAAGGAAACCGTCGTGTTCGCGGTCGCCGGGTATCGCACGGGCGAGCAAGCGCCGATTTCGGGGCTGACCGTTGAGGACGGCGTGGCATCGCTCCAGTTTGGCGGCACGCAGTACCGCGTGGACGTTTCGAGCGAGCAGTTCAGAATACTATAATATAAATGGAAGAAACCGTCTCTTACTCATGAAAACTTGCCTATGCGCACGATATCGATGCCCATCTCTCGCATCCTCAATGTGTCGGAATTATCCACACAGAAATTCAGGCATAGTGGGGAACAAGACGCAACGGAATCGCAGGAAACGAGTTCAAGCACAACCCTGGACAACGAATCCACAAATAATTGCGGGAGGGACGAACGTGTGTCCATTTGGAGCATCAAAGAAAGAAGCGGAAACGATCAAGGTTGAGAACAGATAGACGGACCTAACCGGCGCACACGGACGGCTCTACATAAACCGTATTATCATACTCACCCTGTTCTCCTGACATGAACATAGCGTGAAGGTCATGTACTTATTCGAGGTTCGACTAATTATGTTAAGCTAAATTTTTCACGCTTATGGACGCTATGTAATGTCAAGCGATTGTGCGCGTCCTTAAGGCTTTATATTCCGAACGGAATCGCGGCGGACGAGTTCCACTTCCACTTGCAGTTTCAGCGCGCAGGCGCGGATATCTTCCGCCATTTGCAGCAGCGTGCGAATCACCGCGACGCCCATCTCCCGCCGGAACACCTTGACGGTCGTCAGCGCGGGCGTGCAGGCGAGGCAAACGGCGGTGTCGTCCATACCGACGATGGAGATATCGCCGGGCACGCTATACCCGGCTTCCTGCAGCGCGCGCATGCTGCCGATTGCCATCAGGTCGTTGCAGGCGAAGAACGCGGTCGGCATGCGCTCGGCGCCTGCAATCAATTGCTTCATGTCCTCGTATGCGCCCGTGATATTAGGACGGACAAGCCACAAATCCGCGCGGTCGTCCAGCCCGTGCTCGCGCAGGCAGGCGCGCATGCCCTGTACGCGGCCTTTCATGTTGTTGAACGGCACGCTGCTGCAAATGCAGCCGATATGCGTGTGCCCGGCTTCGATGAGCGCACCTGTGCCCGTATAGCCCGCCTCATCATTGTCCATGACGACGGAATGTACTTTCTCGCCGCGAAACAGGTTGTCCAGCACAACCAGCGGGGATTGGCAGGCGTAGAACGGCGCGAGCTCTTCCTCGTTCATTTCAGTCGCGAGCAGGATGATGCCGGCGCATTTCTCATTTACATACGCCTTGACCTGCTTTTCATAGCCCGGGTCTTTATGCTTGTTCACATGGCTGATGAGCAGCTCCAGCCCCACGCGCTGGCATTCGGATTGAATCGCCTCGATCAGTTCGGAGAAAAAGAGCGTGTCCATGACGACCATGCCGTTGGATTTGTACAGCACCAGCCGGACGAAGGGCTGCGCGTCCTTCCGGGGCTTGGGAGGAATATAGCCCATGTCCTTGGCGGCGGCGAAAATCTTGTCCCGGACGGACTGGCTGACGCCGACGTTCCCGTTGAGCGCGTTGCTCACCGTCGCCGTCGAAACGTGTACCCGGTCGGCAATGTCTTTTAAGCGTAATTTCATGCGTGCGATTCCTCCCTTGCCGATTTCCATTATATATGCTCCGGGCGGTGAAGTCAATCAAGCAAGCCGTGAGATAAAATATTTCCCGATATTTACGATGTTAATTACTTAAATTAATTAATATATTGACACGAAATTCATTCCAATATATACTAAACACAACACCGGGCGAAACCGACGTTCCCGGAAGAATCAAACATGAGAGGAGCCTCCCCATGAAGAAAACGCTGTCCTTCCTGCTCGCGGCGCTGCTGCTGATCGGCTGCTTCGCCGTACCCGCGCTCGCCGAGAGCGACGTGACCACCATCCGCGCCTACATTTCCGACGCCGAGTACAACCGCAACATCATCGCCGGCTTTGAGGCGGAGAACCCGACCATCAAAGTAGAAATCGTTCCTGTCGATTTCACGCACGCAGAGGAAGTCATCAAGACGGGCATCGCCTCGGGCAGCCCTGTGGACGTGAGCTTTTTCTGGGGCACGCAAATCAACGCCTTCACCGAGGTGGACATGGCGTATGACCTGACCGACGCGCTCATGGCGGATGGCGGCGCGTGGTATAACACGTTTGTGCCCGCCTACATCGACGGCGGCAAGGTGAACGGCAGGTACTACGCCGTTTCCTATCAGCCCGTCATCGAGACCATCTTCTACAACGCCGACCTGTTCAAGCAATATAACGTCGAATTGCCGACCACATGGGACGAATACATGGCGGCTTGCGAAGTGTTCAAGCAAAACGACGTGTACGGCGTCGGCAACTGGAGCGGGCAGAACCATCAGCTTTTGCAGCCGACCTACCAATACATGGCGAATGACGGCACGCTAGACGACGTGACGAACGGCCGCGTCGATCTGACCACCGTGGACGGGCTGAAGAAGTGCCTTACGAACTGGAAAACCGTCTATGACAACGGTTATTGGTATCCCGGCGAGGGCGCGCTGACTTCCACCAAGGATCAGACGCAGGCAGCTTGGTATCAGGGCAAGATCGCCACGCTCTTTGACGCGGGTTCGAGCGCGGGGCTGTATGAGACGGAGTGCGCCTTCGAGGTCGGCGTGCTGCCCTTCCCGTATGTGCAGGAGGGCGGCAAGTACGCGGTGAACGTCGTTACCAACGCGCTGTTCATCCCCGCCAACGCCAAGCATGTCGAAGAAGGCATCAAGTTCATCAAGTATTACACCTCCGACGCGGGCATCATGGAAGTCATCAAGAGCGGTCGTCTGCCTTCTACGCTTGCGATGCAGGACAAGGTGGACAGCAAGGTGATGCAGGATCTGCTGGCGACCACGGTGGGCGACAACGTCGTGGGCTATAAGCACCTTCAGAACCTTTCCTCCGAGCTGAACGCATTCGTGCAAAACGACCTGCTCGGTATGGTCTGCACGGGGACGCCCATCAAGGATGTCTTGCAGCAGATGGAGGATATGCGGCTCGCAATCGAGTAATGGTTGAATGACGCGAAGGGGGACTGCGCCGCAGGGCGCGGTTCCCCTTTCTGCAAAAGACGGAGAGGCGGAACAAACCATGCACGCGACCATCAACCGAAAAAAGCGAACGCTGGAGAGAAAGTACCGTCTGGCGGGGCTTGCCTTTCTGACGCCTGCGGTCCTGATTTATGTCATTTTTGCGGTGTACCCGTTTTTTGACACGCTGCTTCTCTCCACGCAAAAATGGAACGGTTTCAGCGCCAGAACGTTCATCGCGCTGGATAATTATTCCAAAGCGTTGACGGACAAGACCTTTCTGTTGGCGATTCGCAACAGCGTTTATCTGGGCGTTGTTTCCTCGGTCATTTCGGTGGCGGTGGGCGTGCTCATGGCGTGGCTGCTTTTGTATGTCAACCGCAAAATGGGCGGTTTTTTCCGCACCATCCTGTTTTCGCCGAGCATGATTCCGGCGGTGATCACGGGGCTCGTGTTCGCGTTCGTGTTCGAGCCGGACATCGGCATCCTCAACAGCCTGTTCCGCGCCATATCGCTGGATTCGCTGACGACCGCGTGGCTGACCAACAAAGACACGGCGCTCAACTGCATCCTGTTCGTATCGGCGTGGAAGCAGGTGGGGCTGACAATGGTGCTTTGCTTTGCCGGCATGCAGGGCATCAACCAATCGCTGATTGAGTCGGCGCGGCTGGACGGCGCGGGCGACGGGCGTATTTTCCGGCATATCATCCTGCCGCTGATCATGTCTTTCGTGCAGCTCAGCGCCATCTTCGCGCTGATGGGCGGGCTGAAAATCTATGATTCCGTTGTGGCGCTGACAAACGGCGGCCCCGCCAAACAGACCATCGTGATGCCCATGTGGATACTGCAAAATACGTTCAGTTTCAGCAAATACGGCTATGGCGCGGCGATGAGCATGATATTCGTGTTGGTGGTGCTCATCGGCATGATTGCCGTCAAGCGCGTGATAAGGGGGACGTCCTATGAGCAGTAAACGGAAAGAGAGGACGGTCTTTCAGACGGGCGGCAAGCTGCGCCCCATCGCGTATCTGGCGCTTGGCGCGTATACGATCGTCGTGGCGTACCCGCTTGTATTTCTGCTGCTGACCTCGCTCAAATCCAACGCCGAGTTCTTCGTGAACCTCTACGGTCTGCCCGAAACGTATGTATTTAGCAACTATCCCGTCGCGTGGTCGACCGGCGGTCTGGGGAGGTACTTTTTCAACAGCGCGTTCGTTACCGTTGCATCCGTGCTGATAAATCTCGTCGTCACGCTGCTGGGCGGATATGCGCTGGCGAAGCTGCACATCGGCAAGGCGGATCTGATCATGGCGGTGTTCATGGTGTTCAACTTTATTCCGGGCATCGCCATCTATATCTCGCTGTACACCATGCTCAACAAAATCCATGTAAGCGGCTTCAGCGCGCTGATACTGCCATATGTCGCGTGGCATATCCCGTTGAGCATGTATATTTTCAAGCAATACTTTGAAACGATTCCCCATGAGATGCTTGAATCGGGCAGAATCGACGGGTGTTCCGAGTTTCGGACGTTCTTGAGCATCATCCTGCCCTTGGTCGTGCCTGCCATCGCGACGGTCGTGGTGTTCAATTTCATCGGCATCTGGGGCGAACTGATGTGGGTCAGCATCGTCACCTCGGCGAACGTTTCCATCAAAACGCTGCCCGTGGGGCTGCTCAACTTCAAATCGGAAATGGGCGTAAATTGGGGGCAGTACACGGCGGGCATCTGCATGGTGACGCTGCCGCTGATGCTGGTGTTCGGCTTCTGTCAGAAATACTTCGTCGCCGGTCTGACGAACGGCGCGGTGAAAGGATAAGCATATGATATACAACGACTACCAGTTTCATGTGCCCGCGGAGAAGCAGGCGCGCGTCATCACCGATACCGACGCCAAGAACGAGGCGGACGACCAATTCTGCATCGCGCAGACGCTGCTCTCGCCCAAGTTGGACAACGTGGGCATGATCGCGGCGCACTTCGGAACGCGGCTGGAAGACGGCATGGAGCGTAGCTACCGCGAACTGGAGCGCATCTTTGATTTGATGGGTTTTGACAAAGCCGGTATGCTCTATCGCGGCGCGCCGCACGCGCTGGCATCAACAAACGCGCCTGTGGATTCCGAGGGCGCGCGCCTGATCGTCCGCGAAGCCATGCAGGACGACCCGCGCCCGCTGTTCGTCACATTTTTAGGACCTCTGACAGACCTTGCCTCGGCGCTACTCATCGAGCCGCGCATCCAAACGCGCCTGACCGCTGTCTGGATCGGCGGCGGGCAGTACCCGGCGGGCGGCGCGGAGTTCAACCTTGGGAATGACGTCAACGCCGCCAACGTGGTGTTTCGCTCCAAAGTTCCCGTCTGGCAAGTGCCCAAGAACGTCTATGAAATGATGGCGGTGTCGCTGGCGGAGCTGGAATACCGCGTGCGCCCCTGTGGCGCGATCGGCGCGTACCTGTGCGACCAGCTCGACGCGCACGAGCAGGAACCCATCCCACGAAACAGCGATTTTCGCACGGGCGAAAGCTGGGTGCTCGGCGACAACCCGGCGGTCGGACTGCTGCTGTATGAGCACCGCTTTGAATACGATTGGGTGCCCGCGCCGACGATCACGCGCGAATGCGCCTATCTGCACGACGGGCGCAACCGCCCCATCCGCGTGTACCGGCGCGTTGACAGCCGCCTGATTCTGGAGGATTTGTACGCAAAGCTGGCGCTTTTTTGCCGAAAAGAAAAGAGGACGCAACCATGACGACAACCGTCAAATTGGGCTTCGCGCCCACGCGCCGGGCGATCTTCAGCGCGCCCGCCGCCGTCGAATACCGGAAGCTGACCGCAGACCGTCTGCGGGAATTGGGCGTAACATTTGCAGACATCGACGATATCAACGACGAAGGTTTGCTCTACGACGACGCGGGCGTGGAGATGATTGCCGAAAAGTTCCGGCGCGAGCGCGTGGACGGGCTGTTCTTGGCGCACGTCAACTTCGGCACGGAATACGCCTGCGCGCGGCTCGCCAAGAAGCTAAACGTGCCCGTGCTGCTCTGGGGGCCGCGCGACGAGCGCCCGGACGAACACGGCATGCGCCTGCGCGACAGCCAGTGCGGGCTGTTCGCCACAGGCAAGGTGCTCAGGCGGTTCGGCGTACCGTTCACGTACATGAACAACTGCCATCTGCAAGGCCCGGAGTTCGCGCGCGGCGTGCGGGATTTCCTCGCGGTGTGCAACGTCGTGCGCGTGTTCCGCGAAGCGCGTATCCTGCAAATCGGCCCGCGCCCGTATGATTTCTTCTCCACCATGTGCAACGAGGGCGAGCTGCTCGAAACGTTCGGCATCCAGCTCGCGCCCGTGCCACTGCCCGAGCTATACGCCGAAATGAACGCGTGGCGGCGCGAGGGGCGCGAGGTCGAGAAGGTCGTCGCCTATTGCAAAGAGCACATGGTCTGCGATATCGCGGACGAGCACCTTGCAAGCGTGGCGGCGCTCAAGGTCGCCATGCAATCGCTGGCGCGCAAGTATGGCTGCAGCGCCGTCGCCATCCAGTGCTGGAACGCCCTGCAGGACGAAATCGGCATCATGCCGTGCGCCGCCAACAGCCTGCTCAACGAGGAGGGGCTTCCCGTCGTCTGCGAGACCGACGTGCACGGCGCGATCTCGCAGCTTCTCGCCGAAGCCGCGTGCATGGGCGAGCGCCGCGTAATGTTCGCCGACTGGACGGTGCGCCATCCCGACGATGAAAACGGCGAGTTGTTGCAGCACTGCGGGCCGTGGCCGCTTTCGGTAGCAAAGGAGAAGCCCCAAATCTGCGTGCCCGTCGCCTTCCCGCAAAACGGCGCGGTGTCCGCCGAAGCCAAGCACGGGCTCATGAGCCTCGTGCGCTTTGACGGCGACGGCGGCAAGTATTCCGTGCTGCTGGGGCACGCGCGGGGCATCGATGGCCCCTTCACGCGCGGCACGTACGTCTGGGCGAAGGTGCAAAACCTCAAGCGGCTGGAAGCCAAGGTGGTCGAAGGACCGTACATCCACCATGTCGCCGCCATCCACGGCGACGTCGTGCCCGTGCTCTACGAGGCGTGTAAATACCTCGGCGTTCAGCCCGACTTGTACGACCCCATCGAGGAAAAGGTCAGGGCGTACCTGCGGGGCGAAGACGTGACGTTCGACGAGGTATGAACATGCGCGAGATGGCGGCGAAAGCCTACGATTTACGCCGGGACGCGCTGGACGTCATCATGGCGGGCGGCGGCGGGCACATCGGCGGCGACATGAGCTGTATGGAGATCGTTATGACGCTCTACGCCCGGATGCGCGTGTCGCCAGAGCGCGCGGATGACCCGGAGCGCGACCGGTTCGTTCTGTCCAAGGGGCATTGCGTGGAAACGCTCTACGCCGTGCTCGCCGACAAAGGCTTTTTGGATTTGAGCGACGTCAAGGCGCGCTATTTGAAGCCCGGATCGCCCTACATCGGGCATCCGCACAACAAACTGCCGGGCATCGAAATGAACAGTGGCTCGTTGGGGCACGGGCTATTGGTCTGCGTGGGCATGGCGCTTGCCGGGCGCATGGACGGCAGGAAGTACCGCGTATACACCGTCATGGGCGACGGCGAGCTTGCTGAAGGCTCTGTCTGGGAAGGGGCGATGGCGGCGGGGCATTACGGGCTTTCCAACCTGTGCGCCGTGATCGACCGCAACCGCCTGCAAATCTCTGGCGACACAGAGCGCGTCATGCGCTGCGGCGACTTGCGCGCGCGGTTTTCGGCGTTTGGCTGGCATACGATACACGTCCCGGACGGCAACGACGTTGCGCAGCTTTCCGCCGCGCTGGACGAAGCGGAGAGCGTCAACGAAAAGCCGACGGTCATTATCGCCGAAACAATCAAGGGCAAGGGCGCGAGCGTCATGGAGAACAAGGCGGACTGGCACCATCACCTGCCGAGCGCCGAGGAATACGCCAGCATCACGCGCGAGTTCGCCGCCCGGAAGGAGGCGATATTGCGTGCATAACACGCCCAACCGCGCGGTCATGTGCGAGGTGCTCATGACCGCCGCCGCAAACGATAGAAACATCGTCGTGCTGTGCTCCGACAGCCGCGGCTCGGGGTCGATGACCGCCTTTGCCAACGCGTACCCGCATCAGTTCGTGGAGGTCGGCATCGCCGAGCAAAGTCTGGTGAGCGTCGCGGCAGGGCTTGCCGCCTGCGGGAAGAAGGCGTTCGCCGTGTCGCCCGCGTCGTTCCTGTCCACGCGCGCCTACGAGCAGTGCAAGGTGGACTGCGCGTACTCCGGCGTGAACGTCAAGCTCATCGGCATATCCGGCGGCGTGAGCTATGGCGCGCTCGGCATGACGCACCATTCCGCGCAGGATATCGCCGCCATGAGCGCGATCCCCGGCATGCGCGTGTACCTGCCCAGCGACCGGCATCAAACGAAAAAGCTGTTTGAGGCGCTGCTGCGCGACACGCAGACCGCCTATGTCCGCCTCGGCAGAAACCCGGTCGCGGACGTGTACGCCTCCGGCGACGCGCCCTTTGTCATGGACAGGGCGACCATGCTGCGCGAGGGCGCGGACGCGCTACTCGTCGCCTGCGGCGAGATGGTCAGGCCCGCGCTGGACGCGGCTTTGCTGCTGGAAGAAAATGGATTATCTGTGGGCGTGCTCGACATGTACTGCGTCAAGCCGTTGGACACGGAAACGCTGCTTTGCGCCGCGCGCGGCAAGCGGCTGGTCGTTGCCGTCGAGGAGCACGCGCCCTTTGGCGGGCTGGGGAGCATGGTCGCGCAGGCGATCGCCGAACGCGACCCACGGCGCGTTCTCTGCCTGTCGCTGCCCGACGCGCCCGTCGTCACCGGCACGTCGCAGGAAGTGTTTTCACACTACGGGCTGACCGGCGCGGGCATCGCCGCGCGCGTGATGCGGGAGTTGAGCAGATGAACGGACATATTCTTGCCATCGACCAGAGCACGCAGGGCACGAAAGCGTTCGTATTTGACGAAACGGGCAAGGCGCTTTCGCGCGCCGACGCGCCGCATCAGCAAATCATCAGCGCGGCGGGCTGGGTGTCGCACGACCCGGAGGAAATATTCCAAAATGTGCTCAAAACCGCGCGGCTGGCGATTGAAAAAGCGGGCATCGACCCCGCCGCGATTGCCTGCATAGGCATCAGCAACCAGCGTGAAACGACTGTGGCGTGGAACGCGGACACCGGAAAGCCTGTCTGCGACGCGGTCGTCTGGCAATGCGCGCGGGCGGCGGATATCTGCGCGGAGATCGCCAAGGCGGGCTTTGCCGAGACGGTGCAAGCCCGCACGGGCATTCCGCTGTCGCCGTACTTTCCGGCGGCGAAGCTCGCGTGGATACTCCGAAACGTCCCCGAAGCCGCGCGCCTTGCGCGAAACGGCAAGCTGCGCGTCGGCACGGTCGATGCGTGGCTGCTGTGGAAGCTGACCGGGCGCTACCTGACCGACTTTTCCAACGCCTCCCGCACGCAGCTGTTCAACATCCACACACTTTCGTGGGACGAGGAGCTTTGCGCGGCGTTCGGCGTGCGCGCGGACAGCCTGCCGCGCGTCGTCGATTCCGATGCGGCGTTCGGGGAAACGACGCTCGGCGGACTGCTTGCGCGTCCCGTCCCCGTGCGCGCCGCGCTTGGCGACTCGCACGCGGCGCTGCTTGGGCAAAACTGCCAAACCCCCGGCATGACGAAGGCAACCTACGGCACAGGCTCGTCCATCATGATGAACATCGGCGAGCGCCCCGTGCGCTCGCAAAGCGGACTGGCGACCTCGCTTGCGTGGAAAGCTCGCGGGCGCGTACTGTATGTCATGGAAGGCAACCTGCACTATACGGGCGCGGTCGTTTCGTGGCTCAAGGACAGCCTCGGGCTGATTGCCGACGCGCGGGAGACCGAGGCACTGGCGTGCGCGGCAAGCCCCACGGACACAAGCTATCTCGTGCCCGCGTTCACCGGGCTTGGCGCGCCGCACTGGCGCGACGACGCCAAGGCGCTGCTCTGCGGCATGACGCGCGTGACTGGGCGCGCGGAGCTTGCGCGCGCGGCGCTGGACTGTATCGCGTACCAGATTCACGACGTGCTTTGCGTTATGGAGAAGGACGTGGGCGTAAGAATCCCCGTGCTGCTGGCGGACGGCGGCGCGACGCGCAACGCCTACCTCATGCAGTTTCAGGCGGACATCCTCAATCGCCCGGTCGCCGTGCCTGAAGCGGGCGAAATGTCCGCCGTCGGCGCGGCGTACATGGCGGGCATCGCGGCGGGCGTGCTGGACGAAACGGCGTTTGACGGGCTGGCGGCGCGACGCTATGCGCCGGATATGCAAGAAGATATCCGCGTTGAAAAGTTATCCGGCTGGCGCGACGCTTTGCGCAGGACGCTGCTGTAAACGCTTGACGGGCGGGCATCAAAGGCGTATCATGATGACGGATGCGGAGGGACGGACAATGTCGGACAATAGAACGGGCGGCGCGCTGGCGGGAAAGCGCTGCCGCGTGGTGGTGTCCACGGACATCGGCGGCAGCGACCCGGACGATTTTCAATCCATGGTACATTACCTGCTCTATGCCGATGTATTTGACACGGAAGGGCTGATTTCCTCTCCTTGGGGCGCGGGGCGCGCATCGGATATCCACACGGTCATCGACTGTTACGAGCAGGACTACCCCAACCTCCGAACATGGTCTTGCCGCTACCCCGCGCCTTGCGCGCTGCGAAAGCTCGTCAAGCAGGGCGCTTTGGACTTCGCCCCGTGGCGCGGGTGGGACAAGCCCACGGAAGGCTCGGACTGGCTCGTCCAATGCGCGCGGAGGGACGACCCAAGGTCGCTGTATGTGCTGGCGTGGGGGCTGCTGGAGGATATCGCGCAAGCGCTGCACGACGCGCCCGATATCCTACCCAAGCTCCGCGTGCACTACATCGGCGGGCCGAACAAGAAGTGGGGGCAAAACGCCTATGCCTATGTGCGCGCGAATTTCCCTGATTTGTGGATGATTGAAAACAATTCCACGTATCGTGGCTGGTTCTGCGGCGGGAACATGGCGCACCCGTGGGGCAACGATGCGTTTGTGCAGACATTTGCCGCCGGACACGGCGCGCTTGGCGAGTATTTCGCCTCGCATCTGGGCGGCGTGATCAAAATGGGCGACACGCCGACCGTGGCGTGGCTGCTGTCCGGCGCGCCCGAAACGCCCGAAACGGAGAGCTGGGGCGGCAGCTTCGAGCGCGTGCGCGACATGCCCGCCTGCCGTCTTTCGCACCCCGTCGCTACCGATACGCCTACCGAGGTTTTCGGCGTGACCGAGATCGCCTTTGGCGCGTCGCGCCGCGCGGCGACGGTCGATCCGGTATTCTGGGTGGACATCGGCGGGCAGTCCTTCGCAGGGTATCAGACGGAAGCGGGCGAGTTCGCGTTCCGCTTCGTCGCCAAGGAAACGGGCGATTTTCAGTATCGCACGCGCAGCGCGTTCCCCGAAATGGACGGGCTGACGGGCGTGATCCGCGCGCTGCCTGAGAACCCCGAAACCCGGCGCAATCCGCGCGGCAACCTGACCAACTGGTGGTCGGACAGGCAGGACGCGGCGCTTGCCGAGGGCGCGCACAAGGGCGCGAAAACGGTCAACCGCTGGCGGGAAGCGTATCTACGAGATTTCGCCGCGCGCCTTGCGCGCTGCCAAGCGAGCAAACGGAGGGAATAAGCATGCTGGAGCAGGCAAATTGGATCACGCAGACCATGGACGCGGGCGATTGCGCGGTGGCGTTCCGCAGGCGGTTTTCGGTATCGGGCGACGTGCGGGAAGCCGCGCTGCAAATCACGGCGCTCGGCGTGTACGACGCGTACCTCAACGGGCGGCGCGTGGGCGATTTCGTGCTCGCGCCGGGCTGTACGAGTTATGAAAAGCGCTTGCAGGTGCAAACCTATGATATCGCCGCGCTGCTTGAAGCGGAGAACGAGCTGATCGTCACGGTCGGCAAAGGCTGGCATCGCGGGCGGCTGACATGGAAACGCCCCGCGCTGCTAAACGCGCCCTGCGCGCTGATTGCCGAGCTTTGCGCGACCACGCAAAACGGCGAAACGACGCGCGTCCCCACCGACGAACGCTGGGAGGCGGGGCTGTCGAATGTGATTTTTAACGACCTCTGGGACGGCGAAACCTGCGACGCGACGCAAACGGACATACAATACGCGCCCGTCGAGCCTATTGGCTGGCAGCGCGATATCCTCATCCCGCAGGAAGGGAGCGCCGTCCGCGAGCAGGAGACCGTCGCGCCGCGCGCGCTCATCATCACGCCCAAGGGCGAGCGGGTGCTGGACTTCGGGCAGGAGATCACGGGGTATCCCGCGTTTTCCGTCACGGCGCGCGCGGGCGACAGGGTGCGCCTGTCCTGCGCCGAGATGCTCGACAAAGACGGCAATTTCTACGCCGATAACTACCGCAAGGCGAAATCGCGCGTCGCCTATCTCTGCAAGGACGGGGCGCAGCGCTATCAGCCGCGCTTCACCTTCTACGGCTTCCGCTATCTCCGCGTGGACGAGTGGCCGGGAGCAATCGACCCGGACGCCTTCCGCGCCATCGTCCTGCATTCCGACATGGAGAGGACGGGCTTCTTGCGCACGACCGACGGGCGGCTCAACCGGCTTATCGAGAACACCGTCTGGTCGCAGCGCGGCAATTTCGTGGACATTCCGACCGACTGCCCGCAGCGCGACGAGCGCATGGGCTGGACGGGCGACGCGCAGGTGTTCGCCAAGACCGCCTGCTATCACTACGACACCAAGCGTTTCTTTGAAAAATGGCTGGGTGACGTGCGCGCCGAGCAGCGCGTCGACGGCTCCGTGCCCGACACGGTTCCCAATTTCTGGAATATGCAGCGCGCCTCCGCCGCGTGGGGCGACGTGATCACCGTGCTGCCGTGGCAGTTGTACTTGATGTTCGGCGATATCAAGACGCTGGAAAACAACTTCGACGCCATGCGGCGCTGGGTGGATTACATCACGGCGGACACGCGGGACGCATGCCTGTGGACGGCTCCGGACGATTCCGATATCATGTGGCAAAAGCACTACGGCGACTGGCTCGCGCTGGATGCCGCCGAGGGCAGCTACCGGGGCGCGACGCCCAATGATTTGGTCGCCAGCGCGTATTACGCGCACTCTGCGGCGCTGCTTATCAAGGCGGGCAGGGCGCTGGGCAGGGATATGGCGCAGTACGAGACGCTGCACGCGGGCATACAAGCGGCGTTCAAGAAACGTTTTGCGCTGACGACGCAGACCGCGCATGTGCTCGCGCTGGCGTTCGATTTGACGGACGACAAGCAGGGCGTCGCGTCCGACCTCGCGCGCATGATTCGCGCAAACGGCGACCGCCTGCAAACGGGCTTCGTGGGCACGCCGCACCTGCTCCGCGCGCTGAGCGACAACGGCTTTGCGGATGTAGCATACGACCTGCTGATGCAGGACAAGTACCCGTCGTGGCTCTACGAGGTCGACCGGGGCGCGACCACGATTTGGGAGCATTGGGACGGCGTGCGCGAGGACGGTGCTTTCTGGAGCGCCGACATGAATTCCTTCAACCATTATGCCTATGGCACAGTGGCGGGCTGGCTATACGAGGTCGCAGGCGGCATCCGCCCGGACGAGAAGCATCCGGGCTTCGCGCGGGCGATCATCGCGCCCGTGCCCTCGGCGCGCATACAGGGGTTCGAGGCGGAGTATCGCTCCGCCCGCGGAACGATCATTTCCAAGTGGACGAACGAAGCCGGCGGCGTGCGCCATGAAATCACAACGCCCGTGCCCGCGACCCTCGTCGTCGGCGGAATAACGCGCGACGTGCTGCCGGGCAGGTATTTACTGTACTCCTGATACCGTTCAAAGCTTGACTGCTCCAAGTTGCTTCCATTATAATGTATCCGTCGGCACGCGGGACAGACAGTTTGCGAGGGGGATGGATATGCGAATGCGCTTCCGCTTCAAGCGCGCCTTTACCGCCCTTTTGCTGTCCTATTTTGTGATGCTCGCGCTGCCGAGCGCGTTTACCATTTATTTGCAGCAGCAGGTCTACCGCACGACCGAGCGCAACTGCGTGCAGCAGACGCAGGAGGCGCTGCTGCAGGGCGGGACGCAGTTTCTGGAAACGCTCCAGAGCATGGACAACGCAGTGATCCCCTTCGCGTTCGACGCGGACATGCTCTCGGCGCTGTACATGAAAAAGCCCGACTTCGGCGACAGCCGCGTCTACCAAGTGCTCCGCTTCAGCAACAAGCTTGACGACAGGCTGGGCGGCATCGGGCACACCTCGCAGGGCTATCGGCTCATCATTCGCGATAACGAGGCGGTGTTCTATAACGGCGCGGTCACGTACGGGCTGGAATTCTACTACCAAAAATCGCTGTCTTATGCCTCGATGACCTTCCAAGAATGGCAAAGCGCCGTCTTTGGCAGGCGCGAGCGCTTCCTGCTACCGATGGACGACATCACGTTCAACAACCACTTCACGCAATCCGCCGTCACCTATACCTATCCCATCCTGCGCCGCACGCCGGACAGCGGTACGAAAGAGGCGGTCGTCCAGTTCTTTCTGGACAGGCAGACCATCCAAAGGATGTTTGACGGCGTGGACAAAAGCGCCGCCATCTACCTGACCGACGGGCGCGGCGCGCTGATCGCGCGGCTGGGCGGCGATGAGGACGCGCCCTTTTCGCCATCCGCGTCCGGCGACGAAAATGGCTTTTATTATGCCGCGAACGGCGGTGGGCGCGATTTGGTGATTCGCCGCCGCGTGAGCGACGAATTGCGTCTGGCGGCGGTATTGCCAGCCGACGCAGCGCTCGCCGACGCAAACAGCGTGCGGCGCACGTCGCTGTTTGCGCTGCTTGTCTACGCGCTGGCGGAAAGCGCGCTGTGCGTGTGGCTGGCGCGCGCCAACGCCCGCCCCATCCGCGCGTTCGCCAGCGATATCAAAACGCTGCTCCCCGACGGCGCGCAGGAGCGTAGCGAGTACGCCTACCTCGAGCACGGCATCACCAGCATCCGCGAAAGCCGCGAAAGCGCCGACAGCGCGCTCAGCGAAAAGCGCGCGCTCGAACGCGCGATTTTCATGGATCGTCTGCTGGACAACGATTATCGCTCGGCGGACGATATCGACCGCGCGGCGCGCGCGCTCGGCATGAAACTGGAGGCGAGGTATTGCTGCGTCGCTGCGCTCGACTGCGCGCTGCCCGAGGAAAAGATGCGCGCGCTCTGCGCGAAATTCCCCGCGCCGGACGGCATGCGCGCGCTGTTCCACCCGTACCGCGACGGGCTGTACGCGCTGTTGTTTCTGTGCTCCGGGCAGTCTGTCTCTCAAAATCGCGAGCAAATCGTCGCGCATCTGCGCGCGCTGCTGTCCGCGCTGCCCGGGCACGCGCGCGCCGGGCTCGGCAAGTTCTACGAGAGCATTGCGGACGCGCCGCTATCCTGCCAGCAGTCCGTTTTCTGCGTGCAGGCGGAGGAAGCGCGCGAGGACGTAAACATTTTCGAGCACATCAGCCGCACGTTCAACGCGCCGCATTTCACGTTCAAGCAGCAGCAAAAGCTCACCAACGCCACCAAGCATCACGAGATTGCCGTGATTGACGACGTGTTCGACCGCATTCTGCTGGAAAACACGCAGGAGCGCCACCTGTCCTCGGCGCTCAAGGGCGTGCTGCTGTCCAGCGTCGAGGCGACGCTGCTGGCGGTTGCGGAGGAAATGAGCGTCGAGCAAAACCTGTCCGACCTTCTGCACGCCGTCCGGCGCGAAGGCTCGTTCCCCGAGCGCCTCGAGGCGCTTCGCGCGGCGTTCCGGGACATCAGCGCAGCGGACGCGGCGCGTCCCGTCAGCCGCAACGTGCTCCTGCGCAAGCAATTCGAGGAGTATATCGCGTCCGAATATACCGATTCCGGGCTGTGCGTCGCGGGCGCTGCGGAGCGCTTCAAGCTGTCGGAATCCTATTTTTCCATGATGTTCAAAGAGTTGCTGGGCGAACCGTTCAGCGTCTATCTGGAAACCCTGCGCCTGCAAAAAGCGGCGGCGCTCATGCGCGAAGGGAACAAGACGGTCGAGGAAGTCGCCGCCGCCGTGGGTTATAACAACAGCACGACCTTCCGCCGCGCCTTCAAGCGCGTCAACGGGCTGTCGCCCGTACAGTACCGCAGCGATTCTATAAGCTAAAATCCAGCGCTGTTTTCATAACATACAAATCATCAGCGCCGTACAATTCCTCTGATACCGGAGCATTTGTGCGTTCGGCGGGCAATCGTGCGTTGCGCGCGCGGCGCGTCTCCGATATATTTTCAGCAGAGGGGCGCTTTCCGCGCCGCGCAATATGAAAGGAGTCTGTCGCCATGAAACGCATTCTCGCCCTGGTCGCCTGCCTGCTGCTGCTGACGACGAGCAGCCTCGCAGAAATCATCTACAACCCGCCCGGTACGTACCCCATCGCCAACGAGGTCGTCACCCTGCGCATTTTCGCGCCGCAGGACGGCGAATTCAGCCGCGCCGACAACCTGCAAACCAAAGAATTGGAAGAAAAGCTCGGCATTAAAATCGAGTGGATGATCGCCCCCAGCGGCAGCACCCGCGAAAAGCTCAACCTGATGCTTGCCGATAAGCCCGAGAACATGGCGGACATCATCATGACCAACGTCGGTCAGGCGGATCGGCTGGACATGGTGACGGAAGCGCAGCTTGGCGCGCAGGGGCTTGTGCGCCCGCTGAACGACTACCTCGACACGATTTCCGTGGGCTACAAGGCGGCGTTTGAAAAGCTGCCCGGCATGCGCGAGTACATCACCACGCCCGACGGCAACATTTACTCGCTGCCCAACGTGGACGGCTCGCTGCACGTACAATACAATATGAAGCTGTGGATCAACACCAAGTGGCTGGACAACCTCGGTCTGGAGATCCCCACGACCACCGAGGAATTCTACAACGTCCTCAAGGCGTTCAAGGAGCAGGACGCCAACGGCAACGGCGACCCCGACGACGAGATCCCGCTGTCGGGCGTGAAATCCGGCGCGGGCACGCAAATCGACGGTTTCCTGATGGCGCCGTTCCAGCTTACGCCCGAGACCACAAAGCTCTACGTCGATAACGGCAAAGTGACGTTCAGCCCCGTGCAGGATGGCTACCGCGAAGGCCTGCGCTACCTGCATAAGCTCTACGACGAAGGGTTGCTCAACCCCGAATCCTTCACGCAGGACAAGAACAATCAGGTCAACCTCAACGAAAACGGCGCCGATTGCGTCATCGGCTGCTTCCTGGCGCAGCGCCCGGGCTATGCCTGCGACCTTGGCACGATCCCCAACAGCAAAAAGTGGGAACAGTATCAGTCCCTCGCGCCGCTTGCCGGTCCCTCCGGGCAGCGCATCGCGGCGTGGAATCCCTACATCATGTATCAGACCGGCATGGTGTTCGTCACCACCGCCAGCAAGCATCCCGAAGCCGCGTTCCGACTGATTGACTACCTCGCCACCGAGGAAGGCTCGCTGCGCTCTGCGTTCGGCATCAAGGGCGTGCACTGGCGCGACGCGGAGGACGGCGAGTTCGGTCTGGACGGCACGCCCTCGACGATCACGCGCATTGCCAACGAAGATGAGAACTACGCATGGAATCAGCTTGCGGGGCTTGTGCGCGACACGCGCTTCACCGTCATGCTGACGACCAATCCCGACCCCTACGCCGAGGACGTCAAGCCCCTCGACGGCCGCCAGATTTTGATGTACAAAGGCTCTTTGGAGCATGAAAAGGTGCGCCAGCCGCTGGAGAGCGTGCTGCCGAGCCTGTACTTCTCCGAGGAAGTCGCCGAGGACATCGCGCTGATCAAAACCACCGTGATGGACAACGCCAACACCAGCCTTGTGCGCTTCGTCACGGGCGATCTGGACATCGAGAAGGACTGGGACAATTATGTCAACGAACTGAGCAACATCGGCCTTGACGATTACCTGTCGATGTGGCAGAGCGCCTACGACGCCAGCTCGTTTGCCGCCAAGTAAACAAATCGCTTCTATGGGGGCGGAGGGTCTGTCTCTCCGCCCCTTTCACGAACATGGGAGGAATGACCCGTGCGCATGTATCCAGCGCCCGCGCAAAGCGCCGCCCGAGGGCGTTTCCGCCGCCTGAAAAAGGGCGTTTTCAAGCATTGGCAGCTCTACCTGCTCGTGCTGCCGCCCATCCTGTACGTCATTGTGTTTCGCTATGTGCCTATCTGGGGCTCGCAGATCGCCTTCAAAAACTACAGCCTCGCCAAGGGCATACAGGACAGCCCGTGGGCGACGCCCGTTTTCAAATACTTCATCAAGTTTTTTCAGGCGAACCAATTCAAGCTGCTGCTGGGCAACACGCTCGGGCTGTCGCTGTACAACATTGCCGCCGGGTTTCTGCCGCCGATATTGCTGGCGCTGGGGCTGAACTACACGCGCTCCAAGCGCTTTGGCAAGACAGTGCAGATGGTCACGTACATGCCGTACTTCATTTCGACCGTGCTGGTGGTCGGCATCGTCACGCAGATGCTTTCGTTGGGCGGCCCCGTCAACGCGCTTATCAAAAGGCTGGGCGGCGACCCCGTGCTGTTCATCAGCCGGCTGGAGTGGTTCAAGACCATCTATGTCTTCTCCGGCATCTGGCAGGGCACGGGCTATAACGCGGTCGTGTATCTGGCGGCGCTCGCCGCCATCTCCCCGGAATTGCACGAGGCGGCGATCGTGGACGGCGCGAACGTCTGGCAGCGCGTATGGCACGTGGACGTGCCCGGTATACTGCCGACCGCCATCATCCTGCTGATCCTCGCCTGCGGCAAGGTGCTGACCGTGGGCTATGAAAAGGTGCTGCTGCTGCAAAACTTGCAGAACATGCGCGCGTCGGACATCATTTCTACGTATGTCTACCGCATCGGGCTTGGCGAAGGCATGCAGTTTAGCTACTCGACCGCCATCGGGCTGTTCCAGTCGGTCGTGTCGCTGCTGCTGCTCACCGTCGTCAACCAAGTTTCCCGGCGCGTCAGCGACACGAGCCTGTGGTGAGGAGGGAAAGCGCATGCAATTATCGCATCTCAAGCACGGGCGCGCGGACAGGGCGTTCTACGGGCTGAACGCCGTGTTCCTGTCGTTTTGCCTGCTGGTCGTCACGCTGCCGCTGCTCAACGTCGTCGCGCAGTCCTTCAGCGCGCCGAGCGAGGTGATCGCCGGACGCGTCACCTTCCTGCCAAAAAAGCCCACGCTGATGGCGTATCAGGAGATCTTCCGCTCGCGCATGCTGGTCGGCGGCTACATCAACTCGATGCTGTATACGTCGCTGGGGACCGCCATCAACATCGTCATGACCGTGATGTGCGCCTACCCGCTTTCGCGCAAGGATTTCATCGGCAGAAAGCCCATCATGTGGCTGTTTGTGTTCACGATGATCTTCTCCGCGCCGCTGATTCCGACGTATTTGAACGTCCGCAACCTCAACCTGCTGGACACGGTTTGGGCGATGGTGCTTCCGGGCGCGGTGTCCGCCTACAACATGGTCATCGCGCGCACGTTCTTCATGAACAACCTGCCCGACGAAATGATGGAGGCGGCGGAGCTGGACGGCGCGAGCGATCTGCAGGTGCTGTTCAAGCTCGTGCTGCCGCTTTCCAAGGCGATCGTCGCCGTGCTCGTGCTGTTTTACGCCGTGGGGCACTGGAATTCGTACTTTGACGCGTTCATTTATATGAGCTCGGAGGGCAAGCTGCCCCTGCAGGTCGTGCTGCGCAACATCATGGCGAACGCCAAGATGATCGAGGAGATGGCGGAGGCGACCGTCGAACAGAGCGAGCGACTGGCGATGGTCGAGGTGCTGCGCTACGCGGTCATCGTGTTTGGCAGCCTGCCGGTCATCGCGCTGTACCCGGTCGTGCAGAAGCATTTCGTCAAGGGCGTGATGATCGGCTCGGTCAAGGGTTGAACGAGCGCGGACATCCCAATTATTCGCTTCCCAAATGAGCGCCGGCATGATACAATCGTGTAGATAATGGGCGGCAAGCTGCCAGAAACCCCGGCAATGCGGCGCGGCGACGCCCCGGCAACCGACGATAGGGGGAGCGCGTCATGGAACGATATAATGTAGACAGCGTGTTCAAGCGGTTGTTCGCGCTGTTTTTGGTGGTCATCGCCGTCGTGTACGCGCTGCTGACGGTCCTGCTGGTGCAGTATGTGCGCAAGCAGCGTGAGGCGGAGCTGTCCGTGCAGGCGAGCAGGGTCGTCAGCGCCGCCGCCTCCATCGAGGAGCAAATCAAAGCGGCGCTGAACCTGCAACGCGAGCTGTTTGCCGACGTTCGGCTGGCGAAGCTGGGGCAGGCCGCCTATAGCGACAATTACGAGCGCAGCCGGCTGATTCTGGAACTGCTCTCCAGCATCCAAAACACCTACGCCATGAACGGCATCATCGACGATATCGTGCTGGCGTTCCCGCACCAGCAGGTGGAATTGAGCGCTCGGAACGGCTACCACAGGCAAGCCTATGCCAGCGAGCAGTTTCAAACGGAGCGAAAGAGCATCCCCAAGCCGCTTGTCTATCAGGATGGGACGCTGATGATGCGCATTTCCTCTCCGCTGCTGCTGGCGCTCGACGAGACGGACATGCCGGATTACACCGTGCAAGTCTCGCTGTCCACGGAATACCTTGACCGCTTCATCCAGTCCTTTCGCGGCCGCGAGCTTGCCGGCGCGTTCTGGGCGGTTACCGGGGAAAGCGCGCCCGCGCTGCTCACGGAAGACGAGGGGCGACAGGCGCTGCTGCTGCGCTGGGCGGAGCGCCAAAGCGAGGAAGCGCTTGAAACGCGGTCTTCGGACGCTTCAGTCTTGACAGCGGGCGACACGCTCTTTGTATCCATGCCGATCCCGCAGTTCGGGCTGGCGCTCGTCGCGCATCAGGAAAGCAGCGAGATCGGCTGGAAGCTGGGCGTCACGCTGGCGCATATGGGGATGATTTTGCTTGTCATGGGCGGGATGTTCGGGCTGCTGGTCGTCTGGGCGAACCGCAGCATCAGCAAGCCCGTTTACAAAATCATGCACGCCTTCGAGCAGCTGCAATCCGGCGATTTGGACGTGCGGATCTACCACGACAAACGCGACGAGTTCTCCTACCTGTACGAGTCCTTCAACCGCGCGGGAGAGAACTTAAAAGAATTGGTCGAAAACAGCAAAGAACAGGCAATCTTACTGCAAAAGGCGGAGCAGCTTCAGCTGCAATCGCAAATCAACCCGCATTTCCTCTATAACAGCTTCTATAGCATCAAGTTTCTGGCGAAGAGCGAGGCGTGCGAGCAAATCGACGCGCTCGCGACCGCGCTGGCGCAGTACTACCGCTTTCTCAACAAAGAAACGGCGCAGACGATTTCCTTGCAGGCGGAAGCCGCGCACATGGCAAACTACGTCGAGATCCAACAGATGCGCTTTGGCGACAGGATTTCCGTCGCCATCGCGCCCGTGCCGGAGGAAGCGGCTTCCTTCCGCGTGCCGAAACTGATCTTGCAGCCCATCTTGGAAAACGCGTACAACCACGGCTTCAAAAACACGCTCGCGGGCGGCTTGCTGACAGTTTCGTACCGGCTGGAAGGGGAGTACCTGCTGATTATCGTAGAGGACAACGGCAGCTTCCCGCCGGAGCAGCTCGAACCATTGCGCGCCCGCCTGCGCGCCTATGAGGGCGAGGCGGCGAACCACGCCATGACCAACATCGCCCGCCGCCTTTCGCTCGCCTACGGGAGCGAGTGCGGCGTTTTCCTTGCCGTCAGCCCGATGGGCGGCCTGCAGGTCACGCTGAAATTGAACACCACCGTGCATCTTTCGTAAGTCATGGAAACGATGGTCAATTTATTGCCATCGATGTCAAGAATCGTGCATTGCACGCGGCGGACGGCGCGGCTATAATCAAGCCAACGGAAGAAGCGAACGCTTCTTCATCGCCGTATGCGCGGAGACATCCATCGACAAAACGGAGGAGGAACACCAATGGAACATCTGACTATCAGGAAGACCCTGCGTCTGGCGCTGGTTTCCATGCTGCTGCTTGGCATGCTATCGGGATGCTTCGGGGCTGTCGCGGAAACGATCGACCCGAGCGCGCCCTACCCGGAGACGGTCACGCTGACGACCTTCTTTGAAATCGCCGCGCCCATCCTGAACCAATTCTCCGAGGAAGAGTTGAAAAACCTCAAGTACACCAAGGACATGGAAGCGGCGACCAACGTGAAGCTGGACTACCTCTGGTACGCCGCCGACAACGCCGACGACGCCGAGCAAAAGAAGAACACCGCCATCGCGTCGGGCGAGATTCCCGATTTCATGCTGGCTTCCAGCGCGCAGCTCTCGCTGCTGGCAAAGTCCGACCTCATCAACAAAGACTTGCAGCCTGTCTTCGACGCTTACGCCTCCGATTTGCTCAAGAAGTGGACCTACGCCGAGGGCGACGCCGCCATAGGCTCCGCCACCTATGCAGGCAAGCTCGTCGCCATCCCGCTGGTGGATTCCTCCATCGACTCCGCGCCCTTCCTGTGGATTCGCAAAGACTGGCTCGACAAGCTGAACTTGCCCGTGCCCGCCACGACCGACGATTTGTACGCCACCATGAAGGCGTTCGCGGAAGCGGACTTCGACGGCAACGGCAAGGCGGACACCGCAGGGCTGTCGCTGCACAAGAATTTCCTGAGCATGGCGACGAGCGACGCGGTCGGTTTATTCAATGGCTTCGCGGCGTACCCCGGCAAGTGGATTGACGACGGGAGCGGCGGGCTGATGTACGGCTCGGTAGCGCCGGAAATCAAGGACGCGCTGGCGTTCCTCGCCAAAGCCTACGCGGAAGGGCTCATCGAGGCGGATTTCTCCGTAAAGGACGATACCAAGACCATGGAGCTCATCGCCTCCGGCACGACCGGCATCCAATACGGCGCGATGTGGAACGCCATGTGGCCGCTCAACATGACCGTCATGAACGACCCTGCCGCCGACTGGATCGCCTGCCCGATCCCCGGCACGAACGCGCATCCCCAGATCGCGCTGCGAATCACCGATTATGTCGTCATCAATTCCGAGTGCGAGCACCCCGAAGCGGTCATCAAGCTGCTCAACTTCTGGTGCGAAGCGTTCGGCGGCTCCACCGCCGAGGAGTTCAAGAGCTATCTGGTGGACGACGGCACGGGCGTGATGACCTTCCCGATGCACTATGTCATGCTCAAAACATGGTCGCCCACCAAGAATCTGGACGCGTATTACCATGTGAAGGAAGCCATCGAGAAGAACGACACCTCCAAGCTGACCGCCGAGGAAATGGCGAATTACAACGATGTTACCGCTTTCTTCAACGGCGATCCCACTATGGTTGGCCCGGCGAAGACCTTCGCCCCCGAAAACTCCGCGTTCTCCGTCATGGACTACTACTACTCCAACGACCTGTTCATGATGGACAAATTCACCGGCGCGCAAACCAAGACCATGGCGAGCCGGATGAGCATCTGCGAGGACAAGGTGATCGAGTATTACACCAAGGTCATCATGGGCGTGGAAAGCCTCGACACCTTCGACGCGTTTGTGAAGGAAGTCAACGATTTGGGGCTTGCCGACATCACCGCCGAAGTCAACGAATGGTACGCCGGGAAGTAATTCGATAACACCACGCGAGGGGGCGGAGGGACATCCTCGCCCCCTTGCAACCTATAGAGGGGATTCGCATGAAGAAGCGTTTCGTGAAAAACCTCCGCATGGAGTGGCCGCTGCACCTGATGCTCGCGCCTGCGGTGGCGTTCCTGCTGATTTACTCCATTTTCCCGATGGTCGGCATCCTCATCGCCTTTCAGGACTATGTGCCCTCCAAAGGCTGGGGGCTGTTCTTCAAGTCGGAATGGGTGGGGCTTGACAACTTCGCCTACATCATGAAAATGCCCGGCTTCTGGCAGGCGATGCGCAACACGCTGGTCATCGCCGTGTGGAAGATCATATCCGGCATCGCCGTGCCGCTGGCGCTGGCGCTGCTGCTCAACGAGGTGGGTAACCGCGCCTTCAAGAAAGCGGTGCAGACCATCGTGTACATCCCGTATTTCCTGTCGTGGGTCATTCTGGGCGGCATTCTCATTGACATCCTCTCGCCCACCAGCGGCATCATCAACCGCTTTCTCGAGCGCCTTGGCGGCAGCCCCGTCAACTTCCTTGGCAACCCCGCGACGATTCAGCCGGTGTTCATCATCTCCAATATTTGGAAAGAAGTCGGCTACAACACGGTCATCTTCCTCGCCGCGCTCACGAGCATCGACCCGGGGCAGTACGAGGCGGCGAGCATCGACGGCGCGGGGTATTCGCAGCGCATGTTCCGCATCACGCTGCCGAGCATTGTGCCCATCATCCTGCTGGTGACGATCCTTGGGCTTGGAAACATCCTCAACGCCGGCTTTGACCAGGTGTTCAACCTGTACAGCCCCGTGGTGTACGAAACGGCGGACATCATCGACACCTTTGTGTACCGCATCGGCATGGACCAGCTGCAATACAGCGTGTCGACCGCTATCGGTCTGTTCAAGTCCGTCATCTCCTTTGTGCTGATCATGACCTCCTTCCGGCTTGCAAGGAAATATGCCGGGTATCAAGTGTTTTGAGGAGAAGCAGCGTATGAGCATCAAAAAATCTGTTCCGCGAAAGGCGTTTGAGATCGGGAATTACTGCCTGCTCACCATCGTGATGCTGGTGTCGCTGTTCCCCCTGCTGCACATCCTCGCGCTGTCCCTGAGCGCAAACGCCGCCGCGCAGGCGGGCCGCGTCACGGTCTTCCCTGTGGATTTCTCCCTCCAGTCCTACGCCTATATCCTTGGCAAGCCCGAATTCTTCGACGCTTTCGGCGTGTCCCTCATGCGCGTGGCGCTCGGCACAGCCGTCAGCGTTTCGCTGGTCATCCTGTCCGCCTACGCCATGTCGCAGAGCGACGAGCGCTTTCACGGCAGGCGGCTGTACGTATGGCTGTTCATGATCTGCATGGTCTTTAACGGCGGCTTGATCCCTACCTTCCTTGTCGTGAAGGCGACAGGGGTGTATAATACCATCTGGGCGCTGGTGCTTCCGCAGGCGGTGCAGATTTTCAACATCATCCTGATGCAGAACTTCTTTCGCGGGCTGCCGTCCGGGCTGTCGGAATCCGCCTTTATGGACGGCGCGAACCATTTTCAGGTGCTGTGTAGGATATGCCTGCCCGTCTCGCTGCCGTCGCTCGCCACGGTCGGGCTGTTCACGATCGTCGGGCATTGGAATTCATGGTTCGACGGCATGATCTTCATTGCCAATCCCGCCCGATACCCCTTGCAGACCTACCTGCGCAACGTGATCCAGTCCGTCGATTTGGCGTCCATCGACTTGCATTCCGCCGCCGCGCTCAACGAGGTGTCCCGCAAGACCCTGACCTCGGCGCAGATTTTCGTCGCCATCATTCCCATCCTCGTGATTTACCCCTTGCTCTATAAGTATTTCATCACGGGCATGACGCTGGGGAGCATCAAGGAGTAGCCGATGTACAGTGTGCTGCTGGTGGACGATGAACGGGTCATCCGCGAGGGCGTGCGCGAGCTGCTGTCCATGACGGACATGGACTTGGAGATCGCCGCGGCGGCTTCGGCGGTGGAGGCCATCGCCATATTGGAGCGCCGAAAAATCGACGTCGCCGTGCTGGACGTGTGCATGCCGCAGATGTCCGGGATGGATCTGTACGATATCCTCCGGGAGCGCTGGCCGCAGTGCAGGCTGATTTTCCTGACCGGACACCTGTCGTTTGAGTATGTCTACAAGGTGCACGAGCACGCCCGCTATGTGCTCAAGGCGGAGGACGACGACAAGCTCGTGGAGGCGGTGCGCGCGTCCATCCAAGACATCGAGAGCGAGCTTTTGCTCACGCGCATGACGCGCGACCAGTCCCGGCAGCTTCGCAAAAGCCGATTCTTCGAGCGCGCCTTGCTGCTTGGCGAGCTGGCGGAGGGAAGCGCCGACCTTGCGGGCATCGCCGACGAGCTGCTTGCGAGCGCAGCGGGCGCGCTGGACGCGGAAAGCCCGGTGTTTTCCGTGCTGCTGCGCACGGACGCGCTGGACGGCATGGCGTATGCGCAAAGGTCGGAAGCGATAGAGAACGCCTGCCTGCTGATTGAAAAGTGTTTCCTTACGCGCTTTCAGGGGGTATATCTGGGGTATCGGCGCGCGTTCCATTACCTCCTTATACAGCCCCGCAAGGAGATGGGGCGCGAGCGAGCGCTGGCGCTGCTGACCGACTGCTGCGAAACGTACCAAAAGGCGGTCGTCGTCAATTTGTCTGTCCGCGCGGCGGTGTACATCCGCGAAACGCCCGTTCCGTTTGCCAAGGCGCTGGAGGATTTCACCGTCATGCGGGACTGCATGCTTTGCATGGAGCAGGACGAAATCAAAATCGGCGAGCCTTGCCCGCGCAGCCGGACGGTCAACGGCCTTTCCGACGGCGACAAGCGCGAATTGAGCCGCCGCCTCGCGACGCTGGAAAGCCGATTTGACAACATGGACCGCGCCGGGATACTGGAACTGCTCGATGAAATCGCCGATAGGCTGCGGGGCGTGACGGACATGCGGGACTTGTTCGCCGTCGAAACCTACTACACCTTCTGCGCGAGGCTGCTAAGCTACGTGCAGCGCGTCGGGCTGGAAAGCGAAGTCGCGGCGCGGTTCGCGCGCGACCTTTCGGCGTATGCAAGCTGGACGGAAGCGCTGTCCGCGCTGAAGCGGACGGCGTGCTACGCGTTTGAGCAGGTGGACAGCGCCATCGAGAGCAAGAACGAGGACGTGGTCAACAGCGTCAAGCGCTATATCCGCCATCATCTGGACGGGGACACCTCGCTCTACGCGCTCGCCGACCATGCGCATCTGTGCCCGGAATACTTGCTGCGCGTGTTCAAAAAGCAGGAGGGCGCGACCATCCTCCAGTATACCAACGACGTAAAGCTCGCGCGCGCCAAGCAGCTTCTGGCGGAGACGGACATGCAAATCAAGGAGATCGCCGGGGAATTGGGGTTTGGCAGCGCCGGGTATTTCGGCAGGTTCTTCAAGAGCAAGACGGGCGAAACGCCCAATCTCTACCGGGAAAAACAAACACGATAACAAAAGGAGGCGTAGGATATGCCCGCCATCCCCGACACGCGCTGGATCTGGACGCCCGACTGGAACGAACAGGTCAATGGCAGCCCCGTACTGATGCGCTTTCGCAGGGCGTTTGATTTGCCCGCGCGCCCGGAGCGAATGGAACTGCGCGTCTCCGCCGACACGCGGTATAAGCTCTACGTCAACGGACAATTCGCGGAGCTTGGCCCTGCGCGCGGCGACCTGCGCGTGTGGTATGTCGATACCGTCGATATCGCGCCGTACCTGCGCGCGGGGCGCAACCTAATAGCCGTGGAGGTGCTGCGCTATCCCCTCGCCTACCGCGGCGGCAACTTCGGCATGGCGCGGACGGCGACCCCCGGGCTGTTCGTGGAGGACGAGGGCGGGCTGCTCTCCGCCGACGCGCGGTGGAAATGCAAGCCCGCGTCCGGCTTTCGTATCACCCGCGAAAGCCCCGGTTTCGCCCCGCTGATGTTCATGGAGAACGACGTTGGCGACGCGCGCGACATGGGCTGGAAGACGGCGGACTATGACGACGGCGATTGGCTTGCCGCGAGACCCTATTCCGTCATGGAAATCAACGAGGCGGCTTGTCCGGGCGATCTCTCGCCAAGACCTATCCCGTATCTGAAACGTGAGCCGAAGCGGTTCGCGGACGTGATGCCGACGTGCCAAGCGGATGTCGCGCGGCGCTTTGCGGGGATGCTGCGCGGGGAAGGGTCTGTGCGCGTGCCCGCCGGGCAAACGCTCTCGGTGGAGCTTGACGCGGGCGAATTGACGACAGGTTACCTCTCCCTGCGCCTTGCGGCCGGCGCGGGCGCGCGCGTTACGCTGCTCCTGTCCGAAGGCTATGTGCAAAAGCAATTCCGCCGCCCCGGCATTCCGCAAAAAGGCGACCGCTGCGACTGGGAAAACGGGGTGCTGCACGGCATGACGGACAAATACCGCCCCTGCGGCGTCGGAACAGAGCAAGCGCCGGAGGCGTTCGAGCCGTTCTGGTTCCGCACCTTCCGCTTTGTAAGGCTGACGGTGGAAGCGGGCGGCGAGGACTGCGTGATTTGCGGGCTGGACTATCTGGAGACCGGCTACCCTTTGGAGGTCAAGACGACGTGCGAAGCTTCCGACCCTTCGCTTGCGGGCGTGTGGGACATCAGCCTGCGCACGCTCAAGCGCTGCATGCACGAAACCTACGAGGATTGCCCGTTTTACGAGCAGCTGCAATACGCCATGGATTCGCGCAGCGAAATCCTCTACACCTATGCCGTCTCCGGCGACGACCGCTTGGCGCGCCAGTGTATGGAAGCGTTTCGGCTCTCGCAGCGCGCGGACGGCTTGCTCAACGCCTGTTATCCGCACTGGGGGCCCAACGTGATTCCCGGCTTTTCCATCTACTACATCCTGATGGTGCACGACCATATGATGTATTTCGGCGACCGAAAGCTCATCAAAAACCACTTGGGCTGCATCGACGGCATCCTGAACTACTTTGACGAGCGTATCGAACCGCGTGGCATCGTGGGCAAGACGGGCGGGCATATCTCGGAAAGGTACTGGTCGTTCATCGACTGGGCTGCGCCTTGGGGGGAAACGGTCGGCACGCCGCCCTCCGGGCTGCGCGCGCCCATCACGATGGAAAGCCTGCTGTATGTGATGGGCTTGCAGCACGCCGCCGAGCTGTGCGTTTTTATCGGCAGAGGCGATACCGCCGCCGAGTACCGCCGCCGCGCCGCCGCGCTGCAGCGGGCAATCAACGCCCATTGTCGGGATGAGGACGGCTTCTATTTGGACAGCCCCGGCATCCGGGCGTACAGCCAGCATTGTCAGGTGTTCGCGCTGCTAACGGACACGGTTTCCATGGAGGAGGGCAGACCGCTATTGCTCTCTACGCTGGAGGATTCCGAGCGATTCGCCCAGTGCACCGTGGCGGCGATGTTCTATGTGTTCCGGGCGCTGGAGAAGGTCGGCTGCTACGAGCGCACCGAGCGCCTGTGGGACGTCTGGCGCGCGATGCTGGGGAAGCATCTGACGACCTGCGTGGAGGACGGCACCGATGAGCGCAGCGATTGTCACGCGTGGGGCGCGCTGCTGCTCTACGAATTGCCCGCCGTCATTTTAGGCGTTCGCCCCGCCGCGCCCGGTTATGCCAAAGCGCTGGTCGCGCCCCAGCCCGGATATTTGGACTGGGCGAAGGGCGACGTGACGACGCCGCTTGGGACGGTGCATGTGGAATGGACGAATGAAAACGGCGCGTTGCGCGCCGCCGTCGCCGTCCCGGAGGAAGCGCGGGACAGGTTCGAGATACGCGTCTGAAAGGAGAAGCGGAGCATGGACAGTAGCAAGCATCCCCTCTACGAACTCATGCAAAAGATGGCGCTGCCGGAGTTTGACGCGGATAGCTTTATCGTGAGCGAGTCGTTCTTTGAGGGCGAGAAGTACCGCGAGGTCATGCGGTTCGCGAGCGACGAGGCGGGCGCGGAAGCGGTCGCCTACTGGCAAGAGCGCGGGCTTATCAAGGAGCTGCACGGCGCGGAGAGCGTTCCTACGAAATGGGCTTCCTACCTGCCCGTGAGCAGCCAAACGGACAAGGCGCGCGCGTACCCGCTGCTCTTTGTCATGCACGGCTCTGGCAACCCCATCATCCTTGCGGAATCCTACGGCTTTACGCACATCGCCGCCCGGGAGGAAGTGATCGTCGTCATTCCGGAGGACG